>JAKAHP010000090.1 GCA_021825505.1 Pseudomonadota bacterium | reverse complement strand
CAGGCGGTCGGCGTTGGGGTGTGGCTGCACGTCGCGCACCGCGCCGACGACGACGCCGCGACACGGCGGCGCCGCGGCCTGCGTGTCCTCGACTTCGAGGCCGGCCATGGTCAGGCTGTCGGCGATCTGCGCGCTGCTCAGCGCCGGATTGCAGAACGCTCGCAGCCAGGATTCAGGTACTTGCATGGGCTTGGGCGGAAGATGCGGGCCGCCTCAGGCGGCGTTGAACTGTTCGAGGAAGCGCAAGTCGCCGGCGTAGAACTGGCGCAGGTCGCCGATGCCGTAGCGCAGCATGGTCAGGCGCTCGATCCCCGAGCCGAACGCGAAACCGATGTAGCGTTCGGGGTCGAGCCCGAAATTGCGCACGACCTTCGGGTGCACCTGGCCAGCGCCGGAGATCTCGAGCCAGCGCCCGCGCAGCGGGCCGCTGTCGAACATCATGTCGATCTCGGCCGACGGCTCGGTGAACGGGAAATACGACGGGCGGAAGCGCAGCGTGATGTCGTCGCGCTCGAAGAAGGCGTGCAGGAAACCGGTATAGACGCCCTTGAGGTCGGCCAGCGACACGTCCTCGCCGATCCACAGCCCTTCGAACTGGTGGAACATCGGCGAATGCGTCGCGTCGCTGTCCACGCGGTAGGTGCGACCGGGCGCGATCACGCGGATCTCGGGCATGGTTGCAGCCCCGGCATGGCGCGCGGCGTGCGCGCGCGCATGGCGCACCTGCATCGGCGAGGTGTGCGTGCGCAGCAGCAGCGGCTGGCCGTGCTCGTCCTTCAGGTCGACGTAGAAGGTGTCCTGCATCGACCGCGCCGGATGGTTCTGCGGCGAGTTCAGCGCGGTGAAATTGGTCCAGTCGTCCTCGATCTCGGGGCCGTCGGCGACTTCGAAACCGATCGAGCGGAAGATCGCTTCAATGCGCAGCCACGAGCGCACCACTGGGTGCACGCCGCCGGCGTGCTGGCCGCGTCCGGGCAGCGTGACGTCGATCGCCTGCGCAGCCAGGCGCTGCTGCAGTTCGGCCTCGGCCAGCGCGTCGCGGCGCTGTTGCAGCGCGCGCTCGACGGCCTGCTTGGCCAGGTTGATCTGCGCGCCGCGCTCGCGCCGCGCGTCGCCCGACAGCGCCGCGAGTTCCTTCATCAGCGCCGTCAGCGCGCCCGACTTGCCGAGGTAGCGCGCCTTGGCGTTCTCGAGTTCGGCGGGTTGCTCTATCGCCGAGAACTCGGCTTGCGCACGGTCGACAAGGTCGTTCAGTTGGTTCATCGCAGCAGCTACAGCACGAAAAAAGGCCCGGAAACCCAGGCCTGTCGGACAGTCGGTGGGCGCGGCCGGGGACGGCCGCGCCGCGACGGGCTCAGGCCAGGCTGGCCTTCACCTGCTCGACGATCTTGCCGAAAGCGGCCGCGTCGTGCACGGCCATCTCGGCCAGCACCTTGCGGTCGATCTCGATCGAGGCCTTCTTCAGGCCGTTCATGAACACGCTGTAGCTCAGGCCGCATTCACGCACCGCGGCGTTGATGCGGGTGATCCACAGGGCGCGGAATTCACGCTTCTTGGCACGGCGATCACGGTAGGCATATTGCCCAGCCTTCATCACCGCTTCTTTGGCGATGCGGAATACGTTCTTGCGGCGGCCGCGGAACCCCTTGGCCTGCTCGAGGACTTTCTTGTGGCGGGCGCGAGCCGTTACACCACGTTTGACGCGAGGCATTGCTTCACTCCTTGCTGAATGGGAAAACGGGAGCCGAGGACAGGCCTCAGGCGAACGGCATCATCTGGGCGATATGGCCCATATTCGTCGCGTGGACCTCGACGGCCCCGCGCAGATGACGCTTGTTCTTCGTCGTCTTCTTCGTCAGGATGTGACGCTTGAACGCCTGGCCGCGCTTCACGCTGCCGCCCGGGCGCACGCGAAAGCGCTTGGCGGCGCTTTTCTTCGTTTTCATCTTGGGCATGGTTTGCTCCATGAAAGTTGATGACATGCGCACAGGCGGACGCGCGAGGCGACACTTGAGCCTGTGCCCACTTGTAGCGGCGGTCGGGGCCTTGCGGCCCCGGCTGCCGTGTCCGCGTCTGCGATCAGATCGACCTCAGACCCCGGATTCCTTCGACGCGGCGCGAGCGCCGCGTTCCCTCGTTCACTTCTTGCGCTTCGGCGCCAGCACCATGATCATCTGGCGCCCTTCGAGCTTGGGCATCTGCTCGACCTGTCCGTGCTCCTGCAGATCGTCGCGCACCCGCTCGAGCAAGCGCATGCCGATGTCCTGGTGGGTGATCTCGCGACCCCGGAACCGCAACGAAACCTTCGCCTTGTCGCCGTCGTCGAGGAAGCGTTTCAGATTCCGCAGCTTGATCTGGTAGTCGCCTTCGTCGGTGCCCGGACGGAACTTGACTTCCTTGATCTGGATCTGCTTTTGCTTGAGCTTCGCTTCGTGCGTGCGCTTCTGTTCCTGGTACTTGAACTTGCCGTAGTCCATCAGACGGCACACCGGCGGCGTCGCGGTCGGCGCGATCTCGACCAGGTCGACGTTCAACTCCTCGGCGCGGCGCAGCGCGTCGCCGATCGAGACGACGCCGATCGGCTCGTTTTCCGGGCCGCTCAGGCGCACTTCAGGAACGGTGATCTCGCGATTGAGGCGGTGAGCCCTTTTTTCCGGGGCGTTGCGGCTCTGTAGGGTAGCGATGGTTGCAACCTTTCAATTCAAAAAACGACTGCGTGCTCCGGCTAGCGCAACTCAGCCAGTTCTTGCTTTGCCTTATCGGAAAACTCGGCCAGGGGGAGCACACCCAGGTCTTTGTTGCCACGCGCGCGCACGGCCACGGCCTGCGCTGCGCGTTCCTTTTCGCCGACCACCAGCAAATAAGGGATCTTCTGCAACGAGTGTTCCCGGATTTTATAGGTGATCTTCTCGTTGCGCAAATCGCACTCGACCCTAAGGCCTTGTTTTTGCAGATGTTGTGTCACTTCCGCAGCATAGCCGGCGGTTTCGTCCGTGATATTGAGCACGACCGCCTGCACCGGCGCCAGCCACAGCGGCATCGCGCCGGCGTGGTGTTCGATCAGCACACCGATGAAGCGCTCCATCGATCCGACGATCGCGCGGTGCAGCATCACCGGGCGCACACGGGCCGAATGTTCGTCGATGTAGGAGGCGTCGAGGCGCTCGGGCATCATGAAATCGACCTGCATCGTGCCCACCTGCCAGGCGCGCCCGATCGAGTCCTTCATGTGGTATTCGATCTTCGGGCCGTAGAACGCGCCCTCGCCCGGCAGTTCGGTCCATTGCACGCCGCAGGCGGCCAGCGCCGCGCGCAGCGCGGCTTCGGCGCGGTCCCAGATCGCGTCGTCGCCGATGCGCTTGTCCGGACGCAGCGCGATCTTCAGGTCGATGTCGGTGAAACCGAAGTCGGTGTAGACCTGCATCGCCTGCCGGTGGAAGGCGGTCACTTCGGATTCGATCTGCTGCGGCGTGCAGAAGATGTGGCCGTCGTCCTGCGTGAAGCCGCGCACGCGCAACAGCCCGTGCAAGCCGCCCGACGGCTCGTTGCGGTGGCAGGCGCCGAACTCGCCGTAGCGGATCGGCAAGTCGCGGTAGCTGCGCAGCCCGGCGTTGAAGATCTGCACATGGCCCGGGCAATTCATCGGCTTGATCGCGTACTCGCGCTTCTCCGACTCGGTGAAGAACATGTTCTCCTGGTAATTGTCCCAGTGCCCGGAACGCTTCCACAGACTCACGTCGATCACTTGAGGCGCGCGCACCTCCTGGTAGCCGCTGTCGCGGTAGACGCGCCGGATGTACTGCTCGACCGCCTGCCAGATCTGCCAGCCGCGCGGATGCCAGAACGCCAGCCCCGGCGCCTCGTCCTGGAAATGGAACAAGTCGAGTTCCTTGCCCAGGCGTCGGTGGTCGCGTCGCTCGGCTTCCTCCAGGCGCTGCAGATAGGCGGCCTGGTCTTCCTTGCGCGCCCACGCGGTGCCGTAGATGCGCTGCAGCTGCGCGTTGCGGTGGTCGCCGCGCCAGTAGGCGCCGGCGACCTTGGTCAGCTTGAACACTTTCAGGCGTCCGGTCGACGGCACGTGCGGCCCGCGGCACAGATCGGTGAAGCGGCCTTCGGTGTACAGCGACACGTCCTCGCCGGCCGGGATGTCGTGCACGATCTCGGCCTTGTAGTCCTCGCCCAGCGACTTGAAGTAGGCGATCGCCTCGTCACGCGGCACCACGCGTCGCGTCACGGCTTCGTCGCGCGTGGCCAGTTCGGCCATGCGATGCTCGATCGCCTGCAGATCCTCCGGGGTGAAGGGCCGCTTGTACGCGAAGTCGTAATAGAACCCGTTGTCGATCACCGGCCCGATCGTGACCTGCGCGTCGGGGAACAAGTCCTTGACCGCATAGGCCAGCAGGTGGGCGGTCGAGTGGCGGATGATCTCCAGCCCCTCGGCGTCCTTGTCGGTGATGATGCTCAGCGCGGCATCGGCCTCGATGCGGTGGCTGAGGTCGACCAGGCGGCCGTCGACCTTCGCCGCGAGCGCGGCGCGGGCCAGGCCCGGTCCGATCGCCGCGGCGATCTCGGCCACGCTCAAGGGCGCGTCGAAGGTGCGCCGGGATCCGTCGGGTAGCGTGATGTGCAGCATGAGGGATAGGTCGTCGTTGGCGCGGGAACCCGTGCCGGGCAGCAGGCGAGTCTAGCAGGACGCGGCACCCGCACCGCTTGCGTGCGCCGCGTTGATCTGGCGTGCGGGTCGATGCGCCGCGCACGGTACATGGGTACGTGACATTGATCCGCCCCATGGTGGCACAGCACGGACCCTCCAACAATGATCTCCGGGATTTCCCCCATGCCCTTCGAGGAGTTGTTCATGAAAACCGGATTCGATCGTCGACAGTTCGTCGTAATGCTCGCCGGCAGCGTGCTGTGCGGCGCGGCGCTGGCCGCCGGCGGTGGCGGTGGCGGCGGCGGTGGTGGTGGTGGCGGCGGCGCGGGTGGTGGCGCAGGCGCAGGCGCGGGTGGCCCTGGCGCCGCGGGTGTCGGTGCAGGCAACAGCTACGGCAGCCCGACCGGCGTGCAGAGCCAGGAGCAGACCCAGGAGCGCACACAGCAACGGGAGCAGACGCGCACGCAGGACCAACTGCAGACGCAGGATCAACTGCAGACGCAGGACCGGCTGAAGACGCAGGATCGCCTGCAGACCCAGGATCGGCTGAAGACGCAGGACCCTGATCAACTGCAGACGCGGGACCGACTGAAGACGCAGGACCCGGATCAATTGCAGACCCAGGACCGGCTGAAGACGCAGGACCCTGATCAACTGCAGACGCAGGACCGAACCCGCGACCAGACCCAGGATCCCGACCACCTGCAGACCCAGGACCGCGACCAGACCCGCGATCCGAGCTCTGACTGAACGAGCGCGCCAAGGGGGGCTGCCAGCGGGGCCAGGATCGGCAGGTTCGTCCGGCAGGCTCGATACCCTGCCGCGTCGAATCTGCCGCGCAGATGCGACAAACCCGGCCGGAGCCGGGTTTGTCGCGATATTCCTGGTAGGCGGTATTGGAATCGAACCAACGACCTCTTGCATGTCAAGCAAGCGCTCTAACCATCTGAGCTAACCGCCTGGAAAAAAGAAATACTAGCACGGCTTTTCATCGGCGTGAAGCCCTGCGTACTCCGGGAACCTCGCGCAGCATGTCCAGCGCCGTCGGCAGCCGCTCGAGTCCGCGCAGCTCGACGGTGAACAGCATGTGCGCGAGTTCGTCGCGACTCTGCGTGTGCACGCCGATCACATTGATCTTGGCTTTCGAGAACACTTCGGAAATGTCGCGCAGCAGACCCTGGCGATCGGCGGCCTCGACCGCGATGTCGACCGGGTAGATGTCGTCGCCCCCGTCGCCCCAGCTCACGGCGATCACGCGTTCGGCGTGCTGCTGCTGCAGATTGCGCGCATTCGGGCAGCTCTTGCGGTGCACCGAAACGCCCTTGCCTCGCGTCACGAAACCGACGATCGGATCGGGCGGCGCCGGCTTGCAGCAACGCGCCAGCTGCGTCAGCAGCGAATCGACGCCGACCACCAGCACCCCGCCCGGCTGATGCGCGCGTCCGGCGCGCAGCTCGGGCGTGTCCGGCGCGGCCGGTGCGCCGCGCAGGAACTGCTCGATCTGGCGCAAGGGCAGCGCCTCACCGCCGGCGCGCTCGAACAACTGCTCGGGGCTGCGCAGACCCAGCCCGACCGCGAGCTCCTGCAGGCTCATGCCGCTGCGCCCCTCGCGCTGCAGCAGTTTCTCGACCGCGGCGCGCCCGGCCGCCTGGGTCTGCGCCAGCGCCTGCGCGTTGAACCAGGCCCTGACCTTGGCGCGCGCACGCGCACTGTGGATGAAACCGAGCTCGGGGTTGAGCCAGTCGCGCGACGGTCCGCCCTGCTTGGCGGCGACGATCTCGACCGTCTGCCCGCTGCGCAGCACCGTGTTCAAGGGCAGCAGCGCGCCGTCGATGCGCGCGCCGCGGCAGCGGTGCCCGAGCTCGGTATGCAGCGCGTACGCGAAGTCGACCGGCGTGGCGCCGGTCTGCAGCTCGATGATGCGCGCCTCGGGCGTGAGCACGTAGACGTGGTCGTCGAAGGGCGTGGCCGCCGCGCCCTGCTCGGCGAGCTCGCGACGCAGCGCGAGCAGCTGCCGCGCCAGCGCAATCTGCGCGTCGTAGCGCGATGCCGCACTGACCCCCTTGTAGCCCTGCGTGCCAGCCTCCTTGTAGGCCCAGTGCGCCGCCACCCCCCGCTCGGCATGCGCGTGCATCGCCTCGGTGCGGATCTGGATCTCGATCGGCAGCTCGCGCGGGCCGCGCACCACGGTGTGCAGCGACTGGTAGCCGTTGGGCTTGGGCCGTGCGATGTAGTCGTCGAACTCGGCGTCCAGCGGCGTCCACAGTTCGTGCACCACGCTCAGGGTCGCGTAGCACTGCTCGACGCGCTCGACGATCACGCGCAGCGCGAGCAGGTCCATCACGTCTTCCAGGCGCAACGACTTGCCCTGCATCTTGCGCCAGATGCTGTAGGCGTGCTTGCTGCGTCCGCTGATGCGCGCCGCGATGCCGTGGCTGCGCAACGCCGCCTCCAGCTGTGCGCTGGCCTGCGCGATCAGCGCCTCGCGCTGCGAGGCGCGCCGCGCCAGCCATTCGGTGATGCGCGCCCAAGCCTGCGGCTCGGCCCAGCGGAACGCCAGGTCCTCGAGCTCCCATTTGATCTGCCACAGGCCGAGCCGGTTGGCCAGCGGCGCGTACACCTGCAACGACTCCTGCGTCAGTTCGGCGTCGGGGGTGACGCCGGTGACGGCGTAATGACGCAGCGACTGCAAGCGCGACGCCAGGCGCAGCAACACCACGCGCAGATCGCTGGAGAACGCCAGCAGCAGGCGCCGCATCAGTTCCTGGTGGCCATGCTGCGCGTCGCCGCGGCGCGCAGCGCGCAGCAGCTCGACCAGACCGAGGTTCTCGCGTGCGAGCCGCGCCAGCTCTGGCCCGAAGGCCTTGCTCAGCTGTTCGTCGGGCTTGGCCAGCTGGCTCGCCGCCTGGCTGAGGTAGGCGCAGGCGCGCGTGGCACGGTCGGCGCCGATCGTCTGCAAAATCGCGCAGGTGCCGGCCGCGTGCTCCAGCGCCGGCTCGCCGGTGTCGAGCAGCACGCCTTCGAGCAGCGCCGCGCTGAACGCGCGCGCCTTGTCGAGCAGCGCGTCGTCGTCGGACGCCGCCGCGGCGGCCGTCGTGGGGCTGGCCTCGCTCATGGCGCCGGCAGCGTCGCGTCGAGGAAATCAGCGACCGCGCCGACCTGATCGTCGGCCACCAGGGTCGGCGCGTGGCCGACCCCGGCGAATTCACGCAGCACGGCGTGCGGGCCGCGTGCCGCCATCGCCGCCGCGGTGGCCGGCGCCAGGATGTCCGAATCCGCCCCGCGCAGCAGCAGCGTCGGCGCCCGGATCCCGTCGTACAGCGCCCACAGCGCGAGCTCGCCGGCCTGCGCCGCCGCGGCGTCGACGCCGGCGAATGCGGCGCGGATGTCGGGGTCGTAGTGCAGCCGCCAGCCGTCGCCATCGGCGACGAACATCGGCCGGCTCAACTCGAGCCATTGCTGCGCGCTGTGCGGGCCGAACCCCGCCGAGATCGAGCGCAGGTAGGCGGCGCCTTCGTCGAGGCTGGCGAAGCGCGACGGCTGGCCGACGTAGCCGGCGATGCGCTGCAGGCCGGCCGGCGCGATCGCCGGACCGATGTCGTTGAGCACCAGCGCCTGCACCGGCGCGTCGCGCATGCCCGCCAGGCCGATGCCGATCAGCCCGCCCATCGAGGTGCCGACCCAGGCCAGACGCCGCGCGCGCAGGCGCGCCAGCAGCGCAACCATGTCGCCGACGTACTGCGGCAACTGGTACTGCAGCGGCTGCGCCAGCCAGTCAGAACGACCGCGGCCGACCACGTCGGGACAGACCACGCGCCAGCGCCGCTGCAGCCCCTGGGCGAGGCGGTCGAAATCGCGCCCCTGGCGCGACAGCCCGTGCACGCAGACCACGACGTCGTCGTTGTCCGGGTCGCCCCACTCCCAGTACGCCATGCGGTGCAGGCCTCCGGGGTGCAGGCATTGGACGAAATCGAGGCGAGGCTGCGTGGTCGCGTTCATGATGGCGGCAATGGGCAGGGACAGCCCCGATCTTAGGTCCGTGCGCCGCGCGCGGTCCGCTCCGGCCGCAATGCCGGCACGGCTAAACTGCCGCATCGTCGCCTGCCGCGCGCCGTATCAACCCGCCCCCGCCATGTCCACTCCGCCGATCCCGACCCCGTACGAAGACCTGCTGCGCGACGTGTTGATGCGCGGTGCCGACAAGGCCGATCGCACCGGAACCGGCACGCGCAGCGTGTTCGGCGCGCAGTTGCGCTTCGATCTCGGTGCCGGCTTCCCGCTGGTGACGACCAAGAAGGTGCATCTGAAGAGCATCATCGTCGAGCTGCTCTGGTTCCTGCGCGGCGAGCGCAACGTCGCCTTCCTGCACGAGCATGGCGTGACCATCTGGGACGAATGGGCACGCGCCGACGGCGACCTCGGCCCGGTCTACGGCGTGCAGTGGCGCGCCTGGCCCACGCCCGACGGTGGCCACGTCGACCAGATCGCGCGTCTGCTCGAGGGTCTGCGCGCCAACCCCGATTCGCGCCGCCACCTGGTCAGCGCGTGGAACGTCGCCGCGCTCGACTCGATGGCGCTGCCGCCCTGCCATCTGCTGTTCCAGTTCTACGTGGCGCCGGCCGCGGCCGGCGGCCGCCCGCGGCTGAGCTGCCAGCTGTACCAGCGCAGCGCCGACCTGTTCCTCGGCGTGCCGTTCAACATCGCCAGCTACGCGCTGCTGACGCAGATGATCGCGCAGCAATGCGAATTCGACCTCGGCGACTTCATCTGGACCGGCGGCGACTGCCACATCTACCACAACCATTTCGAGCAGGTCAGGCTGCAGCTTTCGCGCCCCCCCTACCCGGCGCCGCGGATGCAGCTGCGCCGCCGCCCCGATACCCTGTTCGACTACCGGCTCGACGACTTCGAGCTGCTCGACTACCGGCATCACCCGGCGATCAAGGCGCCGGTGGCGGTGTGATGGCCGCCGCCGCGCCGGTGCTGACCTTGATCGCCGCGGTCGGCGCCGACGGCGTGATCGGGCGCGGCAACGCGCTGATCTGGCGCCTGCGCGACGACCTCGCGCATTTCAAGCGCACCACGCTCGGGCACCCGGTGGTGATGG
>JAKAHP010000089.1 GCA_021825505.1 Pseudomonadota bacterium | reverse complement strand
CACCGGTGTCGGCGGGGCCGGCGCGGCGACGCAAGCGCGCGCCGCGGCGCAAGCCGGGCTGAGCGCCTCAGCCGCCGGCGCGCGGCCAGCGGCAGGTGACTTCGGTGCCGCCGGCCGGCGCCGCACCGATCGTCAGGCTGGCGCCGATCGCGCCGGCGCGGTAGCGCATGGTCGACAGCCCCAGCCCCTCGGCCACGTCGGCGGCAAGCCCGCAGCCGTCGTCGCGCACGCGCAGCGTCAAGGCGTCGGCGCCGCCGCGCAGCGCCAGCTCGATGTGGCTGGCGCCGGCGTGGCGCAAGGCATTGCTCAGCGCTTCCTGCGCGATGCGGTACAGCTGCAGCGCGACGTCGTCGTCGATCCCGTCGAGCGCGTCGTCGGCGTCAAAGGCGCAGCCCAGTGCGGCGCACAGCGCGGCCAGCGCGCCGTGCAGACCTCCGCCGCCCGGCGGCAAGGGCACCAGGCCGTGCGCCAGCGCACGGATCTCGTCGAGCGCGTGGCGCGTCTGCTCGCCGAGCTCGGCGGCCAGCGCCGCCTCGGCGCCGCGCCCGTGCGCGGCCAGGCGCTTGTGCAGAGTGTTCGCGAACAGTCCGATCGCGACCAGGCGCTGCCCGGCGCCGTCGTGCAGCTCGCGCCCGAGCCGCTCCTGCTCGAGGCGCGCGGCCTCCGCGGCACGCCGCTGCAGCCGGCGCCGCTCGCCGATGTCGCGCACGATCAGGTGGCGCCGCCCGTGCGCATCGGGTGGCGCGGCGACGACCTCGACCGGCAGCAGCGCGCCGTCGAGGCGTCGCGCCTGCGTTTCCAGCGCTGCCGCATCCGGCAGCGCGACGACGTGGCGCGTGACGTTCGCACCGAGCAGCGCCGCGGCGTCGTGCGCGCCGAGCAGTCGCAGTGCGGCGTCGTTGGCCAGGGCGATGTGCTGCTGCGCGTCGATCTCGAACAGCGCATCGGGCGCATGCATGAACAGATCGCGATAGCGCGCCTCGCGGTCGCGCAGCGAGACCTCGACGCGCTGGCGGCGCTCGACCTCGTCGCGCAGGCGTTGGTTCGACTCGATCAGCGCGAAGGTGCGCTCGCCGAGGCCGTCGAGCACCGCGTCGATCGCTTCGCCGATCGCCTCGGGCGGCGCCGCATGGCCCTGCTGCAGCGCGAGCACGGTGCGCGCCATGCGCGCGTCCATGCCCATGATGTGGTGCTGCAGCCATTGCGCGAGGAAGCCGGCCAGCTCGTCACCAACCGCTTGCGGGTCGACGTCGACCAGCCGCCGTGCGCGCTGCACGAATTCCTCGAAGCGCCGGTGCGCGCGCCCGTGCGCCTGGCGATGCGCGTCGGGCAGCGGCCACGCCTGCATCAGGCGCGCTTCGGTGGCGAAGTGGTAGCGCGCGTAGTCGGCCAGTTCGCCGAGCGCGGCGCGCAGCGCGTCGGCGCCGCGGGTCGCGGCGACGCGGTTGAAGATGTCGAGCAGCCTGCGGTGTTGGTGATCGACATCGTCGAGGCCGGTCTCGAGGGCGTCGCTCCAGTGCAGCGCGGCTGCCGCGGGCGGATCGGACGCAGGCATCGGCGGCACGCGGGCTGAGGAGCGCCAGCATAGGCGGGCGCGCGCGCCACGCCCTTGCCCTGGATCAAGCGCTGCGCCGGGGGGCGGGCCGGGCGCAGCCCGGCCCTGGGGGCACCTCACTCAGTACCCGAGCGCGGCGCCGGCCGGGCGTCGGCAGTCGTTGGCGCCTTCGATGCCGTGCGCGCCGACCACGATGACCTCGGCCGCGCCCCACGGCGCGCGCCGGTGCAGCGTATAGCCCATCCGCCGCAGCGCGCTGGCACGCCCGGATACCAGGTAGCCGGGCTCGACGTCGATGCGGTCGGGCCATTGCTGCATGTGCATGCGCGGTGCGTCGACCGCCTGCTGCGCGTTCATGCCGAAATCGATCACGTCGAGCATGGTCTCGACGGTGGTCGAAATGATGGTTGAGCCGCCCGGGCTGCCGGTCAGCATCGTCACCTTGCCCTCCTTCAGCACGATGCTCGGCGACATCGACGACAGCGGGCGCTTGCCCGGGGCGATCGCGTTGGCCTCGCCCTGCACCAGGCCGTACAGGTTCGGCACGCCGGGCTTGGAAGTGAAGTCGTCCATTTCGTTGTTGAGCAGGAAGCCGGTGTCGCCGGCCATCAGCCCGCTGCCGAACAGCGCGTTGATCGTGTAGGTGACGTCGACCGCGTTGCCGTAGGCGTCGAGCACCGAATAGTGGGTCGTGTGCATGCCTTCGCGCCAGCCGCGCACCATGGCCGACGGCGTCGCACGCGTCGGCTCGATCGCGGCGCGGATCGCGTCGATATGCGCCGGCGCGAGCAGCTCGTGCACCGGGTTGTGCACGAACGCCGGGTCGCCGAGCGCGGTGTTGCGGTCGGCGAAGGCGTGGCGCTCGGCCTCGGCCAGCACGTGGCTGGTGCGCGCGCTGTCCCAGCCCCATTGCGCCAGCGGATAGCCCTGGAGCACACGCAGGATCTCGCAGACGACGACGCCCGACCCCGGCGGCGGCGGCGTCACGATCGTGTAGCCGCGGTAATCGCATTGCAGCGGGGCGCGCCAGCGCGCCCGGTAGTCGCGCAGGTCGGCGGCCTCGAGCACGCCGCCGCCGTGGCGACTGGCGTCGACCAGCGCGCGCGCCACCGGGCCGGCGTAGAAGCCGCGGTCGCCGTCGCGCGCGATGCGCTGCAGCGTGCGCGCCAGCTGCGGCTGGCGCAGCAGCGTGCCGGCGGCCGGCACCTGGCCGTGGTCGAGGAAGATCGCCGCCGCGTCCGGGTTCGCCGCGAGCAGCGCGCGGCCTTCGTGCAGCATCGCGACGTCGCCGGGCTGCAGGCGCCAGCCGTCGCGCGCCAGCGCGATCGCCGGTTGCATCACCTCGGCGCGCGGCAGCGTGCCCAGGCGCGCCAGCGCGGCGTTCAGGCCGCGCACGGTGCCGGGCACGCCGACCGCCAGCCAGCTGCGCGTGCTGCGCCCGGCAACGACCTGGCCCTGGGCGTCGAGAAACATGGTGCGCGTGGCGCGCCGCGGCGCGGTTTCGCGGAAGTCGAGGAACAGGTTGCGGCCGTCGGCCAGGTGCACGGTCATGAAGCCGCCGCCGCCGAGGTTGCCGCAGCAGGGGTCGACCACCGCCAGCGCGTAGCCGATCGCGACCGCGGCGTCGATCGCGTTGCCGCCGCGGCGCAGCATCTCGAGCCCGGCGGCGCTGGCATCGTGTTGTTCGCTGACCACCATCGCATGCCGGCCGAGCACCGGCTGCGCCGCGCGCCAGGCTGCGCTGTCGGCGGCCGCCGCCGGGCCGCTCACGGCCAGCGCAGCGCTGAGCAAACCCGCAGCGGCAACCGCGGCATACGAACTTTTTTCCGATTGCAACATTCTTGTCTCCTGTTGTTGCGGCTGTGGGCGCCGCTTTGGCTGCCATATACGCGCTGCGATCTATCGGTATGAGAACACTGTCGTTTGGATCGCGCGACCCGGCTTCTACGATGCCTCTCAATCCCTCGAAGTTCCTGCCATGTCCCTGTTCCCTTCCCTGGTCGGTCTCGTCGCCGGCATCGTCATCGGCGCCACCGGCGTCGGCGCCGGTGCGCTGATGACGCCGGTGCTGCTGCAGGTGTTCGGCCTGCCGCTGCCGCTGGCCGTCGGCACCGACCTGTGGTTCGCCGCGCTGACCAAGCTGGCCGGCAGCGTGGCCCACCACCGGCGCGGCCATGTCGAGCTCGGCGTCGTCGTGCGGCTGCTCGCCGGCAGCGTGCCGGCGGCGCTGCTGACGCTGGCCGCGCTGCATGCCGGCTGGATCGCGCGCAGCACGTCGATGGGGCTGGCGCTGGGCATCGCGCTGCTGCTGACCGCCGTGCTGTTGCTGGCGCGCCAGGCCTGGCTGCGGCTGGCGCAGCGCCTGCACTGGAGCGAGCGTCGGCGCGCGCAGCTGACGGTGCTGCTCGGCATGCTGCTCGGCGTGCTGGTCACGCTGAGCTCGATCGGCGCCGGGGCGATCGGTGCCGCGGTGCTGGTGCTGCTGTACCCGCAGATGTCGGCGCGACGCCTGGTCGGCACCGACATCGCGCACGCGGTGCCGCTGACCTTCGTGGCCGGCGTCGGCCACGCGCTGCTCGGCCACGTCGACTGGGCGCTGCTCGTCGCGCTGCTGCTCGGCTCGGTTCCCGGAATCTGGCTCGGCGCCCGCCTCGGCGCCGTGTTGCCCGAACGCGCGACCCGCGTCGGGGTGTCGGCCGCGCTGCTGCTGGCCGGCTTCAAGCTCATCGCCTGACCATGTACCGTTACTCAGAATTCGACCGTCAATTCGTCCGCGCCCGCGCCGCGCAGTTCCGCGACCAGCTCGAGCGCCATCTGGCCGGCGAGCTCGGCGAGGACGAGTTCAAGCCGCTGCGGCTGCAGAACGGCTGGTACATCCAGCGCCACGCGCCGATGACGCGCATCTCGATTCCCTACGGTGCGCTCAGCGCCACGCAGCTGCGCGCGCTGGCCGACATCGCCGACGAGTTCGACCGCGGCTACGCGCATTTCACGACGCGCCAGAACGTGCAGTTCAACTGGATCGCGCTGCCGCGCGCGGCCGACGTGATGGACCGCCTGGCCGACGTCGAGATGCACGGCATCCAGACCAGCGGAAATTGCGTGCGCAACATCGCCAGCGACGTGTTCGCCGGCATCGCGCCCGACGAGCTGGTCGATCCGCGCCCGTTTGCCGAGATCCTGCGCCAGTGGAGCACGCTGCACCCCGAGTTCGCCTATCTGCCGCGCAAGTTCAAGATCTCGCTCAGCGGTGCGCTCGAGGACCGCGTCGCCGCCGGTTGGTACGACATCGCCTTGCAGGCGCTGCGCGACGCCGACGGCCAGCTCGGCTGGCGCGTGCAGGTCGGCGGCGGCATGGGGCGCACGCCGATGATCGGCCGCGTCGTGCGCGAGTTCCTGCCGTGGCCGCAGATGCTGCTGTACGTCGAAGCGATCCTGCGCGTCTACAACAGCTACGGCCGCCGCGACAACATCTGGAAGGCGCGCATCAAGATCCTGGTGAAGGCCGAGGGCCAGCGCTTCGTCGACGCCGTCGAGCGCGAGTTCGACGCCATCCTGCACGACGACCTCGACGGCGCCTCGCACCTGATCACCGAGGCCGAGCTGCAGCGCGTCGCGGCGCAGTTCGCGCCGCCCGACGGCTTGCTCGCTGGCGCGCAGGACGCCGCAGCCAGCGCCGAGCCCGGCTACGCGCGCTGGCTGCAGCGCAATGTGCACGCGCACCGCTGGGGCGCCTACCGCGCGGTGACGCTGTCGCTCAAGCGCGTCGGCCAGGCTCCCGGCGACGTGACCTCGGCGCAGATGCGCGCCGCCGCCGAACTCGCCGACAGCTTCGGTTTCGGCGAGCTGCGCGTCAGCCACGAGCAGAACCTGGTGCTGCCCTGGGTCGAGGCCGCGCGCCTGCCCGAGCTGTGGCGGCTGGCGCGCGCGCACGGTTTCGCGACGCCGAACATCGGCCTGCTGACCGACATGATTTCCTGCCCCGGCGGCGACGTGTGCTCGCTGGCCAACGCGCGCTCGATCCCGATCGCGGCATCGATCGCCGAGCGCTACACCGACCTCGACGAGCTGCACGACATCGGCGACATCGCGCTGAACATCAGCGGCTGCATCAACTCCTGCGGCCATCACCACAGCGGCCATATCGGGGTCCTCGGCGTCGACAAGGACGGTGCCGAGTGGTACCAGGTCACGGTCGGCGGCGCCGACGGCTCGAGCCGCGGCCCCGAGGCCGGCCCGGGTCGCATCATCGGCCCCTCATTCGCCGCCGATGAAGTGGCCGATGTCGTCGAGGCGCTGATCGAGGTCTACCTCGCGCAGCGCGACGCAGGCGAGCGTTTCGTCGATTTCGCACGCCGCGTCGGCGTCGAGCCGTTCCGCGCGGCCGCCGACGCCGTGCGCCGCAGCACCGCCCAGGAGGCACGCGCATGAACTTCATTCCCGCGGCGAACGACGCCTGGGCCCCGACCGAGGTCGCGCGCATCGCGCCGCAGCTGCTGCTGACCCCGGCGCAATGGCGCGAAGTGGCCGACGCCTGGCCGCACGATCTGGCGGTCGGGCTGCTGCTCGACAACGACGTCGACGTGCAGACGCTGGAGCTGCCGCTGGCGCGCTTCGCGACCATCGCGCTGCGCTTCCCGAAGTGGACCGACGGCCGCGCCTATTCGCAGGCCAGGCTGCTGCGCCGCCGGCTGCGCTGGCGCGGCGAGCTGCGCGCGCTCGGCGACGTCGTCGTCGACATGGCGCTGCAGCTGTCGCGCACCGGTTTCGACGTCGCGCTGCTGCGCCCGGGGCAGGACCCGGCGGTGGCCAGGCGCGCGCTGCACTTCTTCGATGCGCTGCTTCCCGGCCCGTTCTACCAGGGCGACGTGCGCGAGCCGCGCCCGCTGTTCCTGCGCGCGCAGGTGCCGGCATGAACGCGTCCATCCTGCCCTTCGGCGGCGATGACGCCGCGCTCGTGGCCGACGGCAGCGCGCTGGCGCGCCATGCGCGACCGTCGGCCGACTACGCGCGGCGCGAAGCGGCCGCGCGCCAGACGCTGCGTGCCGCGCACGCCGAATTCGGCGACGCGCTGGTGCTGTCCAGCAGCCTCGGGGTCGAGGACATGGTGCTGACCGACCTGCTGGTGGCCGAAGGACTGCCGGTGCCGATCGCCACGCTCGACACCGGGCGCCTGCACGGACAGACGCTGGCGTTGCTCGAGGCCGCGCAAACGCATTACGGACGCACCATCGAGGTGTGGCGGCCCGACGCCGCCGCGGTCGACGCCTTCGTCGCGCGCGAAGGCGCCGATGCGATGTATCGCAGCGTCGAGCTGCGCCACGCCTGCTGCGCGCTGCGCAAGCTCGAGCCGCTGGCGCGCATGCTGCAGGGCCGGCGCGCCTGGATCGTCGGGCTGCGCCGCGAGCAGTCGGCGCAGCGTGCCGATGCCGCCGCGCGCGAGCTCGACGCGCAGGGGCGCGCCAAGTTCAGCCCGCTGTTCGACTGGACGCTGGGCGACGTCTGGCATTACGTCGCGCAGCATCAGGTGCCCTACAACGCGCTGCACGACCACCATTACCCGAGCATCGGCTGCGCGCCGTGCACGCGCGCGATCGCGCTGGGCGAGGACCCGCGCGCCGGGCGCTGGTGGTGGGAGCAGGACGGAGCCAAGGAATGCGGGCTGCACCTGACGCAAGCGCTGCACCGCATCGATCAACCTGGAGAGACGACATGAACGCCCCCGTCGACGCAATCCGGCTGCTGCCGGCGATCGATCACCGCCACCTCGACGCGCTCGAGGAGGAAGCGATCTACGTGCTGCGTGAAGTCGCCGGCGCCTTCGAGCGCCCCGCGCTGCTGTTCTCCGGGGGCAAGGATTCCTGCGTCGTGCTGCGCCTGGCCGAGAAGGCGTTCAAGCGCCGCGGTGCCGACGGCGCCTGGCGCGGCCGGCTGCCGTTCCCGCTGCTGCACGTCGACACCGGGCACAACTTCCCCGAGGTCATCGCGTTCCGCGACGCGCTCGCGGCGGCCAGCGGCGACGAGCTGCGCGTGGCCCATCTCGACGAGTCGATCGCGCGCGGCAGCGTGCGCCTGGCGCACGAGCTCGAATCGCGCAATCCGCATCAGAGCGTGGCGCTGCTCGAGGCGGTCGAACAGCACCGCTTCGACTGCCTGATCGGCGGCGCGCGGCGCGACGAGGAGAAGGCGCGCGCCAAGGAGCGCATGTTCAGCCACCGCGACGCGTTCGGCCAGTGGCGGCCGAAGGAGCAGCGCCCCGAACTGTGGTCGCTGTTCAACACCCGGCTGCGCCCGGGTGAGCATTTCCGCGCGTTCCCGATCAGCAACTGGACCGAACTCGACGTCTGGCTGTACATCGCGCGCGAAGCCATCGCGCTGCCCGAGCTGTACTACAGCCACGCGCGCCAGGTGGTGCGGCGCGGCGAACTGCTGCAACCGGTCACCGCGGTCACCCCGCCGCGCGCCGGCGACCGCGTCGAGACCGTCGCGGTGCGCTTCCGCACGGTCGGCGACATGACCTGCACCTGCCCGGTCGAGAGCGACGCGGCCGACGCCGCCGCGGTGATCACCGAGACCTTGAGCGCCACGCTGAGCGAACGCGGGGCGACGCGAATGGACGACCGCAGCTCCGACAGCGCGATGGAGCGGCGCAAGAAAGAGGGGTATTTCTGATGGACCAGCACAACGACTTCTCGGCCGAGCTGCAGCACAAGGCGCTGCGCTTTCTCACCGCCGGCAGCGTCGACGACGGCAAGAGCACGCTGATCGGCCGCTTCCTGCTCGACAGTCGCGCGATCCTCGCCGATCAGCTCGACGGCCTGCGCGCCGGCGGCGAGGCGATCGATCTGGCGCGCCTCACCGACGGCCTCGAGGCCGAGCGCGAGCAGGGCATCACGATCGACGTCGCCTACCGCTATTTCGCGACGCCGAAGCGCAAGTTCATCATCGCCGACGCGCCGGGCCACGAGCAGTACACGCGCAATATGGTCACCGCGGCCGCCGGCAGCGACGCCGCGGTGGTGCTGGTCGACGTCACCAAGCTCGATTTCGCACGCCTCGAGCTGCTGCCGCAGACGCGGCGCCACAGCCTGCTCGCGCACCTGCTGCGCGTGCCGGCGATCGTGTTCGCGGTCAACAAGCTCGACGCGGTGGCCGACCCGCGCGCCGCGTTCACCGCGGTGCGCGAGCAGCTCGAGAGCTTCGCGGCGGAAGCCGGCTTCACGCCGGCAGCGATCGTTCCGGTGTCGGCGCTGCGCGGCGACAACGTCGCGCTGGCGTCGCGCGAATGGGACTGGTGGAGCGGGCCGACGCTGCTGCAGCTGCTCGAACAGCTGCCGGCGGCGGCCGAGGCGGCGGACGGTGCGCTGCTGCTGCCGGTGCAGTACGTCGCGCGCGACGAGGGCGGCACCGGCCACCAGCCGCGCGTGTTCTGGGGACGCATCGCGCGCGGCGCGGTGCGCGCCGGCGACGCGGTGCGCGTGCACGGCAGCGGCGAGAGCGCACGCGTGGTCGAGGTGCGCCATGCCGGCAGCACGGTCGACGCCGCCGGCGTCGGGCAGTCGGCCGGGCTGGTGCTCGACCGTCAGCTCGACGTGTCGAGGGGCGACTGGCTGGTCGGCGCAGGCGAAGCCGCCGGCCACGCCGAGTTCGACGCGACGCTGGCCTGGCTCGACAGCGAGCCGGCGGTACCCGGGCGCAAGTACTGGCTGCGCCACGGTCACCGCTGGATCGCGGCGCGCATCACCGCGATCGAGGGTCGGCTCGACATCCACAGCCTGGCCGAGCATCCGAGCGAGGCGCTGGCGGTCAACGACATCGGCCGCGTGCGCATCCAGGCGCAGGCGGCGCTGCCGCTGCAGCGCTACGCCGACAACCGCGTGGCCGGCGCGCTGATCGTCGTCGACCCCGCCAGCCACCGCACCAGCGGCGCGCTGCTGGTGCGCGAGGTGCTGTGATGGGCCGCGTCGCCTTCATCGGCGCCGGTCCCGGCGCGGTCGATCTGGTCACGCTGCGCGGCGCGCGCCTGCTGGCGCAGGCCGACGTGGTGCTGGCCGATGCGCTGGTCGACGCGGCGTTTCGCGAGCTTGCGCCGACCGCGCGCTGGATCGACGTGGGCAAGCGCGGCTTTCGCGCCAGCACCAGCCAGACGCGGATCAACGCGCTGCTGGTGCGCGCGGCGCGCGGCCACGCGCTGGTGGTGCGCCTCAAGGGTGGCGACCCCAGCGTGTTCGGACGCCTCGACGACGAACTCGAGGCGCTGGCCGCCGCCGGCATCGGTTGCGAGGTCGTGCCGGGCGTGAGCGCCGCGCTGGCCGCGGCGGCCGACGCGCGGCT
>JAKAHP010000088.1 GCA_021825505.1 Pseudomonadota bacterium | reverse complement strand
CCGCTGCTCGACATGGCGCTGGGCCAGCCCGGCGGCGAGGCCTTCGTGCTCGCCGCGCTCGGCGATACCGACGCGCGCCTGGCGCAGGGCAAGACCGCCAGCCCCAGCTTCCTGTTCGCCTGCCTGCTGTGGCCTCAGGTCGAGAGCCACTGGCGTGCCGCGCAGGCCGAGGGCGTGCCGGCGATCGCCGCGCTCGACCAGGCCGCCGACGAAGTGCTCGGCGCGCAGTCGGCGCGCCTGGCGATCCAGCGCCGCATCGCCAGCGACATGCGCGAGATCTGGCAGTTGCAACCCAGGCTGGCGCGGCGTACCGCACGCTACGCCGACGCGCTGCTGGAACACCCGCGCTTTCGCGCCGCGTTCGATTTCCTGCTGCTGCGCGCGCGCACCGGCGGCGCCGATCCGGCGCTGGCGAGTTGGTGGGAACAGTACCAGCAGCCTGACGCCGAGGCCCGCACGGCGCTGCTCGAACAGGCCGCGCACGCCGGCGGCGACGACGCGGCGCGACGCAAGCGCCGGCGCCGGCGCAAGCCGGCGGCGCGCGCCGACGCGGCGCCGACCACGAACGACTGACACGCCGATGCGCGACGCGCTGATCGGGCTCGGCGCCAACCTCGGCGATGCGCTGGGTACGCTGCGCGCCGCGCTGGCCGAGCTGCGGCGTCTGCCCGGCTGCCGCCTGCTGCGCGTGTCGAGCTGCTACCGCAGTGCGCCGGTCGACGCCAGCGGCCCCGACTACTGCAACGCGGTGGCGCTGATCAGCAGCGCGCTGCCGGCGCACGAGCTGCTCGCGGCGCTGCAAGGCATCGAACTCGCGCATGGCCGCGTACGCCCGCCCGGCCAACGCCACGCGCCGCGCACGCTGGACCTCGATCTGCTGTGGGTCGATGGGGTGCGCCTCGAGGAGCCGCAGCTGACCTTGCCGCACCCGCGCATGCACCTGCGCGCCTTCGTGCTCGCGCCGCTGGCCGAGATCGCTCCGCACTGGCGCCTCGACGACGGCGAGCCGGCCGCCGCGGCGGCGCGCCGGCTGAGTGCGCAAGGCCAGCGCATCAGCCGCGGCGAGGCGCTGCTGCGCTGACGCCGCGGCGCCATCAGCCGCCGGCGAACAGGCGCTGCAGCACCAGCGCCAGGGTGCCCATCAGCGCCGCGGTGCCGGCCAGCAGCGCGACCATCACCACCAGCACCGCGCCCCAGCCGCTGGCCGAGCGGCGCGCGGCGTGCGGGTTCCAGCGCGCGTCCCAGCGCGCGTCCGGGCACAGCCCGATCAGCACGGCCTGGAACAGTGCCGCGCCCACACTCAAACCGAGCAGCGGCAAGGCCAGCTCGGCGCCGCGGTCGGCAAGCCCGAATTGCCATGCACGCCACAGCCCCCACCCACCGAGCAGGGTCGGGGGAAGTTGCAACCAACCCAGCGCATCGCGCCCACCGCGCAGGTAGAAGCGGTGCGCACCGAGCACGCCGCCGAGCAGCGCCAGGCGCGCCGCGGTCGTTTTCGAGCGCCAGCGCGCCGTGCGCGCCATACCGCCGTGCGGCGCCTCATTGTCCATCTGGCCCTTCCTTGTCGTTCGTGGTATGGCTATAATGACGAGTTTACCGGCGCGGTCGATGCAGACCCGGCCGGCGCGGCATCACCGCCGAACACCGTCGATGACCGCCGATCCCCGCTGAGCGCAGCCGATCACGCGGTCGCCGCAGCAACCGAACGCCATCACAGGACATACACCATGGTCGTCATTCGTCTTTCCCGCGCCGGCGCCAAGGGCCGCCCGTTCTACCACATCGTCGCCACCGACTCGCGCAACCGTCGCGACGGCCGCTACATCGAGCGTCTGGGTTTCTACAACCCGGTGGCGCGCGGCCAGGAAGTGCCCCTGCGCATCGTCAGCGAGCGCCTCGCCTACTGGACCGGCGTCGGCGCGCAACTGTCGCCGACCGTGCAGCGTCTGGTCAAGCAGCAACCGGCGGCCTGAAGGCTGCGGCAACCCGCCGCGGGGCGCCTTGCCGCCCCGTACGCTCGAGACACCGCAGGCCGCTCGCTTGCGGTGTTTTGCTTTGCACGCGATGAAAACTGCGCCTTCCGCTGAACTGCTCGCCGCCGCCGGCACCGACTGGCCCGATTCCCTGATCGAGGTCGGCCATGTGCTCGACGCCTGGGGCACGCGCGGCTGGGTCAAGCTGGCGCCTGCGTCGGCGCAGGCCGCCGCGCTGCTGGCGTGCAAGCGGCTGTGGCTGAGCGCACCGCCACCGGTCAGCACCCGACTCGCGCTCGACGTGCGCCTTGCGCGTCACCACGGCAGCGCGGTGGTGGCACTGCTCGCTGGCGTGGCCACGCGCGACGCCGCCGAGGCGCTCAAGGGCTGGCGCGTGCACGCACGGCGTGAAGATTTCCCGCCGCCGGCCGACGGCGAGTACTACTGGGTCGACCTGATCGGCTGCCAGGTGGTCGACCGCGACGGCGCCGCGCTGGGCGTGGTCGAAGGCCTGCTCGACAGCGGCGCGCAGGCGATCCTGCAATTGCGCGTCGAAGGCCGCAAACAACCGCGCCTGATTCCCTTCGTCGACGCCTACATCGTCGACGTCGACCTCGGCGCGCGGCGCATCGTCGCCGACTGGCGCGCCGAGTTCGACTGAGCGCCTGAGCGTCGAACGCCCCCCTGCCCCCGCCACGATGCCGCGTTTCGACGTCCTGACGCTGTTCGACGCCTATTTCGCGCCCTTGCGCCAGCACGGCATCGGTCGCCGCGCGTTCGACAGCGGCGTGCTGCAAGTGCACTGCTGGAGCCCGCGCGACCACGCCGACGACGCGCACCGCAGCGTGGACGACCGCCCCTACGGCGGCGGCCCCGGCATGGTGATGCTGGCCGCGCCGCTGGAACGCGCGCTGGCCGCCGCGCAGGCCGAGCGGCGTCGCGCCGGCCTGCATGACGCGCCGGTGGTGCTGTTCAGCCCGGCCGGACGTCCTTTGCGCCAGCCCGACGTCGAGCGCTGGGCCGCGTCGGAGGGCGCCGTGCTGGTCTGCGGCCGCTACGAGGGCATCGACCAGCGTTTCATCGATCGCCACGTCGACGAGGAATGCAGCATCGGCGATTACGTGCTGTCGGGCGGCGAGATCGCCGCGCTGGCGCTGCTCGACGCGGTGGCGCGGCTGTTGCCCGGCGTGCTCGGCAGCGCGCAATCGGCGCAACAGGACAGCTTCTCCGACGGCCTGCTCGATTGCCCGCACTACACGCGCCCGCCGCTCGACGCGCACGGCGCCGCGGTGCCGGCGGTGCTGCTCGGCGGCGATCACGCGCGCATCGCGCGCTGGCGGCGCGACCGCATGCTGCAGCTGACGCTGCGGCGCCGCCCCGAGCTGATCGACGCGGCGCGCGCGGCAGGCCGGCTGAGCAGGCAGGACGAGGCCGCTCTCGCCGCAAGCGACGAAATCCCTTATACTTGACGGTTCACCGATCCTCTGCCCCGCAATACATCGCGGCCGTGGCACGACGCCACGGCAGGCGCCACCTGAACCACCCGGCGGGCGCACGATCACTTGGAGCCTTTCATGCCCAGTCATCTGATTCAGCAACTCGAACAGGAAGAAATCCAGCGCCTGACGCAAGGCAAGACGATTCCTGCATTCGCCCCCGGCGACACCGTCATCGTCAGCGTCAACGTCGTCGAAGGCTCGCGCAAGCGTGCCCAGGCCTACGAAGGCGTCGTCATCGCCAAGCGCAACCGCGGACTGAACTCGAACTTCATCGTGCGCAAGATTTCGTCGGGCGAAGGTGTCGAGCGCACCTTCCAGCTGTACTCGCCGATGATCGCGTCGATCGAAGTCAAGCGCCGCGGCGATGTGCGCCGCGCGAAGCTGTACTACCTGCGCGGCCGCACCGGCAAGTCGGCGCGCATCAAGGAAAAGCTGGCCTGAGCTGCACCTGCCGCAGCAAGCAGCGAAAGCCGGCCCGTGGGCCGGCTTTTTTGTCCGCGTTCCCGTTCGCCTGACCGGCCCGCCGCCGCGATGCTCCCTCCCTTCGACCCCGAATCGATTCCCGTGCGGGCGCGCGACGCCGCGCTGCCCGCGGTCGATCCTGCGCGCTTGCGCCCCGCGGCGCTGCGCGCGCGTTTCGCGCAGCCGCCGCAGTGGACGCCCGAGGTATTTCGCGACGCGCGCAGCGCGCTGGCGCCGACACGTGCCGCGTCGGTGCTGATCGGCCTGGTCGAGCGCGATGACGCCAGCTTGCAGCTGCTGCTGACGCGGCGCAATGCGCGACTGCAGCAACACGGTGGCCAGATCAGCTTTCCCGGCGGTCGCCGCGACCCCGGCGACGTCGATGCCGTGCACACCGCGCTGCGCGAAGCGCACGAGGAGATCGGTCTCGAGCCGTCGCGCGTCGAGACGCTGGGCACGATGCCGCTGTACACGACGATCACCGGCTTTGCGGTCACGCCGGTGGTCGCGCTGGTCGCGCCCGACGCGCTGCTGCGCGCCGACCCCGGTGAGGTCGCCGAACTGTTCGAGGTTCCGTTCAGCTTCCTGATGGACCCGGCGCATCACGAACACCGCAGCTGGAATCCGGAAAACGGCGCCGCCGCCGGGGACACGACGCCGCGCCGCAGTTTCTACGCGATGCCGTGGACCTCGACACTCGGCCAGCGCTATTTCATCTGGGGCGCGACCGCCGCGATGATCCGCAATCTCTACCGGCTCCTGGTCGCTTGACGCTGAACCGTACAGCGCCCTGATAGCATCGCGCCATGGCCTTCTTCTCCGTCCTGCTCGCCCTGCTGCTCGAGCAAGTCAAGCCGCTCGGGCGCTTGAGCATCGTCTATGCGTCGCGCTGTGCACTGGCCGACTTCGCATCGCGCAATTTCGACGCCGGCGAACGCCGCCACGGGCTGGCCGCCTGGTTCATCGCGGTGCTGCTGCCGACCCTGCTGACACTGGGCGTGTACCTGGCAGCGCTGCGCGTGAGCATCTTCCTGGGCTTCGCCTGGAACGTGCTCGTGCTGTATTTCACGCTGGGCTTTCGTCAGTTCAGCCACTACTTCACCGATATTTCGGATGCGCTGAACCACGGCGACGTGCCCGGCGCGCGCGCCATCCTGCGCCAGTGGAAAGCGTTGGACACGCTCGAGATGTCGGCCGACGACGTCACCCAGCAGACCATCGAGCACGCCTTGATCGCCGCGCAGCGCTATGTGCTCGGCGTGTTCTTCTGGTTCCTGCTGCCGCTGGGCCCGGCCGGCGCGGTGCTGTACCGCATGGCCGAGTTCACCGCGGGCAAATGGAACGCCGCCGGCTCGGACGCCAGTCCGTGGCTGCGCGATTTCGCCGCGCGCGCGTTCCGCGCGCTCGACTGGCTGCCGGCGCGACTGACCGCGATCGGCTACGCCATCGTCGGCAATTTCGAAGAAGCGATCGACGTCTGGCGCAATTACGCGCGGCTGTGGCCCGATTCCAATTCGGGGGCCATGCTCGCCGCAGCCGCCGGTGCGGTCGGCATCCGCCTCGGCGCGACCGCGCAGACGGTGCGCCCAGAGCCGGGCGAGCAGCCGTGGGCGCACGTCATCGACGCCGAACTGCAAGGCCCGGAGCCGGCGCCGCACATGCCCGGTGCGGCACCGATTCCGGCGCATCTGCGCAGTGTGGTCGGTCTGGTCTGGCGTTCGGTGCTGCTGTGGATGCTGCTGCTGGCGGTGGTCACGATCACGATGTGGGTGTCGTGACGCGGCCGCGTCAGCGCCGCGCGCGCATGTCGCGGTAACAGTCGACCCGCGCCGGCGGCAGATTGCGCCACACCAGGCAGGCGTCGTCGCGCTCGAAACCGCGCGCCGGCGCCGCGCAGGCGTCGTGCAACGCGTAGCTGAACTGGATGAAGCGGGTTCCCGGCGCCGAGATTTCGGCGATCTGATCGAGGATGCGCCGCACCAGCGGGCGCGGCAGGCTGCGCAGCGGCAGGCTGGACACGATCGCGCGCAACGGGCGCGCGCGCAATTGCGCGTAGTCGCCCAACTGGGCGGCGTCGCCGTGGATCAGCGCGACCTCGGGGAAGCGGCGCGCCAGCTGCGCCACCAGCGCCGCCGAGCGCTCGAGCAGCACCAGGTCGTGCGCGGCCACGCCGTGGCGCAGCAGTGCCGCGGTGACGGCGCCGCCGCCGGGGCCGAGCTCGAGCACGAGGCCGTCGCCCGGCGGCACCAGCGCCGCAATGCGCTTCGCCAGCACCGGGGAGCTCGGGCATATCGCGCCGATCTGCCTGGGGTGCCTCACGAACTCCCGCATGAAATGCAGGTAGCCGCGAGCGCGCGCGGCTGCCTCCCGAGCCGGCGCCGGCACCGCCTTGGCGCGAGCGCTCGGGCGTTTTGATGTATTCGCGTCGTCCATGCGATCTACTGCGTCACAAAGGCGCCGAGTTTAGCCCGGCGCCCGGCGCAGCGTCGATCAGACCACCGCGCGCACCAACCATTGATTGACGCGGCGCACATAGGCGGCCGGGTCCTCGGGCAGGCCGCCCTCGGCCAGCAGCGCCTGATCGAACAGGATGCGCGCGAGTTCGTCGAAGCCGCCGTCGTCACGCGTCATCGCGTCGCCCAGGCGCTGCACCAGCGCGTGGGTCGGGTTGATCTCGAGGATGGGCTCGGACTTCGGCGCGTCCTGCCCGGCCTGGCGCAGCAGCCGCGCCAGGTGACCGCTGACGTCGCCGTCGGCGGTGACAAGGCAGGCCGGCGACTCGACCAGCCGCGAGCTCACGCGCACCTCCTTGGCCACGCCCTTGAGCGCGCTGCCCAGGCGCTCGAGCAGCTCCTTGTGCTGTTGCGCCGATTCCTCGGCCTGCTTCTTCTCGTCGGCATCCTGCAGCGCGCCCAGGTCGGCGCCGCCGCGCGCCACCGACTGCAGCGGCTTGCCGTCGAATTCGTGCAGCGAACTCAGCATCCATTCGTCGACGCGGTCGGTCAGCAACAGCACCTCGACGCCCTTGGCGCGGAACAGCTCGAGCTGCGGGCTCGAGCGCGCGGCGCGCGCATTGTCGGCGGTGATGTAGTAGATCGCGCTCTGCTCGGGCTTCATGCGCGCGACGTAGTCGGCCAGGCTGACGCGCTGGGCGTCGTCCTCGCCGTGCGTCGACGCGAAACGCAGCAACTTGGCGATGCGCTCGCGGTTGGCGAAGTCCTCGCCCACGCCTTCCTTCAGCACCTGGCCGAACTCGATCCAGAAGCTCGCGTACTTGTCGCGCTGCGCGGCATCGTCGCTGCCCGCCATGTCCTCGAGCATCGACAACACGCGTTTCGTGCAACCTTCGCGAATGGCGCGTATGTCACGGCTTTCCTGCAGCAACTCCCGCGAGACGTTCAGCGGCAAATCGGCGCTGTCGACCACGCCGCGCACGAAGCGCAGATAGCTCGGCAACAGGCTTTGCGCGTCGTCGAGAATGAACACGCGCTTGACGTAGAGCTTGACTCCGCCGTGCTGCTCGCGATTCCACAGGTCGAACGGCGCTTTCGCCGGCACGTACAGCAGTTGCGTGTATTCGCTGCGGCCCTCGACGCGGTTGTGCGTCCACGCCAGCGGCGCGTCGCCGTCGTGCGCGATCTGCTTGTAGAAGTCGACGTACTGCGCCTCGTCGATCTCGCCCTTGGGCCGGGCCCACAGCGCCGCGGCCTTGTTGACCTGTTCCCAGGCCTCGCGCACGACCTCTTCCTTCTTGTCTGCGTCCCATTCGCGCTGGCGCATTTCGATCGGCAGCGAAATGTGGTCGGAGTAGCGCGCAATGATGCTCTTGAGCTTCCACGCCGACAGCAAGTCGCCGAACTGCTGCTCTTCGGCGTCGGCGCGCAGGTGCAGGATCACGTCGGTGCCGCGCGCGGCGCGCTCGATCGGCTCGACGCTGAACTCGCCGGTGCCGTCCGAGCTCCAGCGCACGCCTTCGCTGGCCGCCATGCCGGCACGCCGGCTCTCGACCGTGATGCGGTCGGCGACGATGAAGCCGGAATAGAAGCCCACGCCGAACTGGCCGATCAGCGCCGCGTCGGGCTTGGCGGCGTCGCCGAGCCGGCTCATGAATTCGCGAGTGCCCGATTTGGCGATGGTGCCGAGGTGGTCGATCGCTTCCTGCATCGACAGGCCGACGCCGTTGTCGCTGACCGTCAGAGTGCGCGCCTGTTCGTCGAAATCGATGCGGATGCGCAGCTCGCCGTCGCCCTCCCACAGCGCGGCGTCGTCGATCGCCAGATAGCGCAGCTTGTCGCAGGCGTCGGACGCGTTCGACACCAGCTCGCGCAGGAAGATGTCACGGTTCGAATAAAGCGAGTGCGCCACCAGGTGCAGCAACTGGCGCACTTCGGCCTGGAACGCATGGGTATGGGTTGAAGTTTCGGTCATGGTCTACGTTCGTTGACGAAATCGGGCAAGGCATTGCGGGCCGCGGCCCTCGTCGCCCCAGATGGGGGCGATCGCGTACGCTTCAAGCCCCCGACGCCGGCAGCGTCGCCAGCCTCGGCAGCGCGGCACGCGCATTGGCTCCGGTCAGCGCCGCGATCGCCGCGGGCTCGCAGCCGCGCAGGCGCGCCAGCTCGGCACCGATGCGCGGCAGCTGCGCCGGCTCGTTGGGCTGGCCCGCGAGCCAGGCCGGCGCGATGTCGGGCGCGTCGGTCTCGAGCACGATGGCGCTGTCGGGCAGCACCGCGGCCAGGCGACGGATGTTGAGCGCGCGCGAGTAGGTCATCGCGCCACCCAGCCCCAGGCGCAGCCCCAGCGCGATGAAGGCATCGGCCTGCTGGCGGCTGCCGTTGAACGCGTGCGCGATGCCGCTGCGGCCGGCGGCGCCCCAGCAGGCGCGGCGCAGCGCGGCGGCCAGGGTGTCCTGCGCGCGGCGTACGTGCAGCAGCACCGGCAGCTCGAATTCACGCGCCAGTCGCAACTGACTCTCGCACCACCACAGCTGGTGCTGGCGGTCGACGCCGGGGACGAAATGGTCGAGGCCGATTTCGCCGATCGCGACGAAGCGCGGATCGTCGATCGCCGCGCGCACCGCCTCGTGCAGCTGACGCAGCGCCGCCTCGCCCAGCCCGGCGACATACAGCGGGTGCACGCCGAGCGCATAGGCGTGACCGCCGGCGTGGGCCAGCGCACGCACCGCGGCGAAGTTGGCCGGCGCCACCGCCGGGATCACGATGGTGCGTACGCCGGCGGCGCGCGCGCGCTGCTGCACCGCGTCGCGCGTCGCGTCGAACTCGGCAGCGTCGAGGTGGGCGTGCGTGTCGATCCAGTCCATGTTCGGGAGCGCTGGGAAATGTGCAATAATGGCGTTTTGTTGCCGGCGCGGCAAGCCGCCGCCGATCAACAGAAGGAGACGTGACCGAGTGGCCGAAGGTGCTCCCCTGCTAAGGGAGTATGTGCCAAAAGCGCATCGAGGGTTCGAATCCCTCCGTCTCCGCCAGCGCCGGGCCTTCGCCCCTGCGCTCCCCCACCCCAATGCCGGATCGCCATCCGCGGCCGCTGGCCGCAGCGCGAAATAACGCGTTTTTCGCATGTCTGGATTGGCTACACTGGTGGAGTCGAGCCGCGCGGGCGCACTCGATCGGAGCTTCCCGCGTGTTTCGGTATTTTCCCCGTTCACGACGAGGGCCGGCGCCACGGCGACCGCCCCACGCAACAAGACGACCTGGAGCTGCCCGATGAACCAAGCGATGCCGGCGCGTGAGCGCGCCCGTGCCCCCGAACACGTCCACCACGCCCGCCTGATCGACTGGGTCGCGCACATCGCCGCGCTGACCGAAGCTGCCGATGTGTACTGGTGCGACGGCAGCGAGGCCGAATACCAGCGACTGTGTCAGCTACTGGTCGACGCCGGAACCTTCAAGCGACTCGATCCGGCCAAGCGGCCGAACAGTTTCCTGGCCTGCTCCGATCCGTCCGACGTGGCGCGCGTCGAGGATCGAGATCGG
>JAKAHP010000087.1 GCA_021825505.1 Pseudomonadota bacterium | reverse complement strand
GCAGCAGCCGGGATGGTTCTACGCGCGAGAGGGCGCGATCGCCGTGGGGACGCCGTTCGTCGGCAGCGAGGTCGACACGGTGCTGCGGGAACTCGGGGCGTGGGATGCGCTCCGGGGCGAGCCGCTGTTGATGCTCGGGTCGCCGACGGGATTGAAACAGGGAGGAGCCGACGATGGCAAAGATCGATTGGGTTGAACGGCGGTTGCAGAACTGGGGGCGGTGGTCGCAGGAGCGCGTCTCGAATGGGTTGGGGTATCCGCGATCCTCGACCATCGCGAGAGCGGCCGGCGCGCCGCAGCACGCGGAGGATCGGAACGTCATCCCGGTGAACGGCCTCGATGCGTGGGAAACCGAGCAGGCCGTGCGCGCGTTGCGCTACACGGACGGCGCCCTGCATGCGTTGGTGGTGCTGGTCTATGTCCAGACGCGCAGCACAACGGACATCGGCGCCGCACTTGGCATCGGCGCGCGGCGGGTGTACCAGCGGCTGGAGGACGCGCATCGGGAGTTGGCGAAATGGTTCGCGGAGCGCCGCAATCTGTATTCGGTCGCGCCGATGCCGCGCGTACCGGTCGTACCCGATGATCTGATGGACTGAGTTTTGTCACTTTCAAAATCGCGGCAAACTTGAGCGACCCGGATCAAACCATGATCGCGCTTGACATTCGCTCAGACCTTCGACGCGTGGACCAGCAGCTGGCAGCGCTCCAGTCCGGCGTGCGTGACCGTGTCATCGGGGCGGCGCTGAACAAGACGATCGCGAAGGGGAAAAGCGAGATGAGCCGCCAGATCCGCAGCGAATTCAACATCAAAGCCGGGGACGTCAATGCGCAGCTGCGAGTGCGGCGCGCCAGCGCGCAGAACGGCAATCTGCTTGCGACGCTGCAGGCATTTGGTCGTCGACGCGGCCAGCGCAGTCGCAATGTGATGCTGTTCCGCGCCAGGCAGACGCGTCAAGGTGTGACGGTGCAGATCAAGAAGTCGGGTGGTCGCAAGCTGATCGCGCATGCGTTCATTGGCAACAATGGACGCACGGTATTCATTCGCGAAGGCAGCGCGCGCTTGCCAATCAAGCCAGTCGAAACAATCGACGTACCGCAGATGTTCAACACGCGTCGCATCAACGCAGCGGTGGTCAAGAAGATGCAGCGCGAGTTTTCAATCGAGCTCGATCGCGCGTTCAGTGCGCTGGCGAGGAGAGCCCAGTGAACGGTCGGGGGTGTCACCGGTCGACGGGTCCTTCCCAAGCCCTAGCGCCGTGCGGCGCGAAACGGCGCGGTTTTCCGCTAGCTGGAGAATTTTCCAATTGCTTAACGGAACGCTTAACCCGTTGATCTGATTTAACAATGGCCGCGCTCGAACTGATCACGCCTGCCGAATACGCGCGCCGTCGCGGCGTGACGCGCGCGGCCGTGAGCATCGCGGTCAAGGCCGGCCGTATTTCGACCATCGGTGGCAAGATCGACCCAGCCGTCGCCGACATCCAGTGGGAGGCGAACACCCGCAAGGCCGTCGGTCGCGGCAGGTCCCCGAATCCGCAGGCGCACGACGGAGCAGCCAGCGGCGCTGACGCGGCTTCCGATCGGCGCCCAGGCGCGCCGGGCGATCCGGAAAGGGCGCCCTTTGACTACGAAGCGTCCAGGGCGAAGCGTGAACATCATGAAGCCATCCTCGCTGAGGCGAAGGCGATGGAGCGCCTGGGCCAATTGGCGGAGGTCAGCAAGGTGCGCGCTGCCATGGCCGACATTGGCCGGGTTGTGTCGGACCACCTGGAGCGGCTGCCGGATCGAGTGAGCGCACAGATCACCCCCGGCATGTCGCCGGCCGACATCCACGCCCGTATCGACGCCGAGCTGACCAATCTGCGCGCCGACCTGGCGAGCGCGGTCTCGGCGCTTCCCGCCAAACTCGGGCTGCCCGCGCCGTCCGCATGAACTCGCTGGACGTGCCGGACGGCTATCTGGCCGCCGTCGAGGCGTTCGCCGCCGCACTGCGGCCACCTCCGCGGCTGGGCGTCGATGAGTGGGCGGATGCCCATCGGATGCTGCCCAGCAAAGGCGCTGCCGAACCGGGCCGCTGGCGGACGAGCCGCACGCCATACCTGCGTGCCATCATGCAGGCGCTCAGTCCGCACCATCCTGCGCAGGACATCGTGTTCATGGCGTCCGCGCAGGTCGGAAAGACGGAAGCGGGGCTGAACTGGGCCGGCTTCGTCATGGGAACCCAGTCCGCGCCGATGCTCTGCGTGCAGCCGACCGTCGACACCGGCGAGCTGTGGAGCAAGCAGCGGCTGCAGGCCATGATCGATGCCACCCCGGTCCTTCGGTCTCGTGTCATGCCCGCGCGCAGTCGCGACAGTGGCAACACCACGCGGCTCAAGGAGTTCCCGGGGGGCATGCTGCGGATCGGCGGCGCGAACTCGAGTGCCGACCTGGCCTCGATGCCGATCCGGTACCTGTTCCTGGACGAGATCGATCGGTATCCGCTGGACCTCGACGACGAAGGCGACCCCGTTTCGATCGCCGAGGCGCGGACGACCACGTTCGTGCGCCGCAAGACCTTCAAGACGTCGACGCCGACCATCGAGAGCCTGAGCCGCATCAACAAGGAGTGGCTTGCCTCCAATCAGCAGCACTATCACGTGCCGTGCCCGCATTGCGGCGAGAAGCAGCACTTGAAGTGGGAAAACCTCAGGTGGCCGGATGGCAAACCCGAAGAGGCACGCTACGCGTGTGAGCATTGCGGTGTGCTGATCGAAGAAGCGCATAAGGCCGACATGCTCGCTGCCGGTGAGTGGATCGCCGATTTCCCCGAGCGTGAGGTGCTGGGCTTCCACATCAGCGGCCTCTATACCCCTCCCGGCCTGGGCCTGACGTGGGCGCAGCTGGCCAAGGAAGCGGAGAAAAAACGGCGAGACCCGCTGCAGTGGAAGGTGTTCGAGAACGTGCGCCTCGGGCGCACCTCGGCGGATCCGGAGGAAAAGCTCGACTGGGAAGACATCAAGGCCCGGGCCGAGCCCTACGGACTGCGTACGCTGCCCCGCGGCTGCCTGGTGCTGACCGCGGGCGTCGACGTGCAGAAGGACCGGCTGCCCGTGCAGATCCGCGGGTGGGGATGGGACAACGGGCTGATCTGCTGGACGATCGACAACGTCGAGCTGCCCGGCGACCCGACGCGCCACGCCGTGTGGGACGACCTCGAGGCGCTGCTGGCCGAGCCTATCCTGAACAGCTGTGGGCAGCCGGTGCGCATCTCGCGTGCGTGCGTCGACGCCGGCTACCTGACCGACGAGGTGCTCGCCTTCACCCGCAAGCACGAGCGCCGCGGCTGGCACGCCATCAAGGGGGTCGGGGGCGCGCGCCAGATCATCAGCCGTCCGAGCAAGGTGGATCTGCGCCGCAACGGCGTCACCCACAAAGGGGGCGCGAACCTCTGGCCCGTCGGCGCCGACGCTGGAAAGGAATGGCTCACGGTGCGCCTCCAGTCCGACGGCAAATCGGCGCATCCGGCCGATCGTCTGGAGCACTTCAGCGAGCACCTGCCGGACGAGTATTACGCCCAGCTCACGGCCGAGATCTACGACCCGAACAAGCGGCGATGGATCAAGCAGCGCGTGCGCAACGAGGCGCTCGATACGGCCGTCTACAACGTGGCCGCCGCCATGCATCCGGCCCTGCGGCTGCACCTCAAGAGCGAGAGCTGGTGGCGCGACCTGGCGAACGCCCTCGAGCCGCCGACCGGCGACCTGTTCGCCTCGCCGGCACCGGTGAGCGCGCCCATCGTTCGAGAGCGCGCGCCGGAAGAGGAGCGCAAGGCGCCCGGCAGCCTTGTCTCGCGTCTGGCCTGATCGCTCCCGCCGGGGGCGCGCCCGGGTTTTATCACTTTCAAAAAATCCGGACAATTTGCCTATGCTGGGCCGAACGTGACGGTCGTCGATCCGCCTCCCGTCCATGCCGTCGCGTCACCCTCGGCCCGGCGCCCTGTGTCTCCTCCTCAGCTCCCCCGCTGAGTTTCCGGCCGCCTCGTGCGGCTTTTCTTTTTCCCGAACCCGTAGCGAGAGAGAGCCGCCCCCGCCGCATGCAGGAAGAGCATGCGGCGGGTTGGGCTCGAGCACGCGATGTCCGGGAACGACGCCATGACCTACAGCCCGTCCAGCAGCATCTTCGCCGGCATGAGTACGGCGCAGCTGCAGGCCGCTCTGGCGGCCGCGCAGCAGGCCTACATCGACCTGAGCACGGGCGCGAAGGTCGTGACCGCCTCGTATACCCAGGGCGACGGCGCCAAGTCGGTCACCTACACGGCCGCGCAGCTTCCGCAGCTGACGGCACTGATCCGGCAATTGCAGATGCAGCTTGGCCTGCTACCCAACGGCGGCGGTCGTCGCCCGATGCGCTTCATCTTCCGCTGACGACATGGATAGCCCGGTGCAGATCCTCGGCCCCGATGGCCGGCCGCTGCCGGCGGCCGGCCGCTCGAAGGCGAGCATGTTGAGCGGCAGCCAGATGTCGCCCTATGACGCCGCCGACATCTTCTCGGGGCACATGGAGGCGTGGCGTCCGTATCTGTGGAGCCCGGATGCCCAGCTCAACCTCTATCGCGACCGGATCGTCTCGCGGGTGCGCGACCTGGTGCGCAACGACGGCTGGGCCGCCGGCACCGTCACCCGCACCCTCGACAACGCGATCGGCGCGAACTTCCGCCCGCTGTCGAAGCCCGACTTCCGCGCGCTCGCGCAGATGACCGGAAACCCGGCATTCGATGCCGACTGGGCCGATGAGTTCGGCCGGGCCGTCGAGGCGGCCTACCGCCGGTGGTCCAACGATCCGGGGCGCTGGTGCGATGCGCAGCGGCATCTCAACGTGTCGCAGCTGATGCGACTCGCGTTCCGCCACAAACTGGTCGACGGGGACGCCCTGGCAATCCTGCGCTGGATGCCAGACCGGGTCGGCTATGGGCGCGCCCGCTACGCCACGGTCCTGCAGCTGATCGATCCCGACCGGCTCTCCAACCCCTACCAGATGTTCGACCAGCTGCATACCCGCGGCGGCGTCGTGATCGACGATTTCGGCGCCGCGACGGCCTACTGGATCCGCAAGGCGCACCAGGGCGACTGGTGGAGCGCGGCGCAGAGCATGACCTGGGAACAGATCCCGCGCGAAACCGCGTGGGGACGTCCGATCGTCGTGCACGATTTCGAACCCGAGCGGGCGGGGCAGCATCGCGGGGGCGCCGGCATCTTCACGCCGATCGTGCAGCGCCTGAAGATGCTGGTCAAGTACGACAGCACCGAGCTGGACGCCGCCATCGTCAACGCCATTTTCGGCGCGTACATCGAGAGCCCGTTCGATCCCGAGCTGGTTCAGAGCGCGATGGGGGACGCGGCGGAAATCAATCAGTACCAGACGCTGCGCACGGACTTCCACCAGGAGCGCCGCATCATGCTCGGCGAGGCGCGCATGCCCATTTTGTTCCCGGGCGAGCGCATCAATGCCGTCAACGCCACGCGTCCCGCGGCGAACTTCAAGGACTTCGAGTCGGCCGTGCTGCGCAACGTGGCCAGCGGCACCGGCTTGTCCGCGCAGCAGGTGAGCAACGACTGGAGCGACGTCAACTACTCGAGCGCCCGCGGTGCGCTGCTCGAAGCGTGGAAGACACTCTCCCGCCGCCGCGAGGAATTCGCGCAGAACTTCGCCCAGCCCGTCTTCGCCGCGTGGTTGGAGGAAGCCTTCGAAGTCGAGGACTTCCCGCTGCCGGCTGGCGCCCCCGAGTTCGTGGAGGCCCGAGCCGCCTACAGCCGTGCCCGCTGGATGGGCCCCGGCCGCGGCTGGATCGATCCGACGAAAGAAAAGGAGGGCGCCATCCTCGGGATGGACGCCGGCCTGTCCACGCTCGAAAACGAAGCGGCGGAAAACGCCGGAGAAGACTGGGAAGACATGCTCGACCAGCGTGCGCGCGAAGTCGCCGGCTTCAAGAGTCGCGGCCTTCCCCCCCCGACGTGGGCCAACCTGGGCGGCATGCCATCGCGGCAGACCGTCACCGCTCCGGAGGATTCCTGATGCTGCCCCATATCGCGGCGCGCGTGTTCAATACACCGCTGCTGCTTCACCCCGGCAAAGCGCGTGTGATCGTGGATGCGCTGGCCAGTCGGCTTGGCGTCGCGCAGGTGCAGACGCTGCGCGCCGCCGCGCTGGACGACGACGGCTACGTGTTCGATCGCGCCGCGCGCGACGACGCCGGCTACGACATGATCGGTCCGCTCGCCGTCATTCCGGTGCAAGGCACGCTTGTGCAACGCGCCGGCTGGATGGATGCGATGAGCGGGCTGGCCAGCTATTCGACCATCCGGTCCATGCTCGACACCGCGCTGCACGACGAGCGCGTGCGGGCGATCGCCTTCGACATCGACAGCGGCGGCGGCGAAGTCGCCGGCTGCTTCGACCTGGTCGACGCCATCTACGAGGCCCGCGGCATCAAGCCCATGTGGGCGGTCCTGGACGAATGCGCGTTCAGCGCGGCCTATGCCATTGCCAGCGCCGCCGACACCATCACCATTCCCCGGACCGGGGGCGCCGGATCGATCGGCGTCATCACGCTGCACACCGACATGTCGCGCGCGATCGACGCCGCCGGACTGACGGTGTCGATCATCACGCATGGCAGCCGCAAGGCCGAAGGCACCGAGCTGCAGCCGCTCGACCCCGATGCGCGCGCGCGCATCCAGGCCGACATCAACACCTTGGGCGATCTGTTCATCAACACGGTCGCCCGCAACCGAGCACTTCCCGCGGATGCCCTCCGCGAGATGCAGGCCGGCACGTTCATGGGCGACCAGGCGGTCGCTGCTGGACTGGCCGATTTCGTGGCAGCCCCCGACATCGCTGTCGAGGCGCTGCTGGATTCCCTTTCCACCGGAGCATCAACATGAGCCTTGCCGATCTGCTGGCACGCGGCCGCTTCGCGCACCTGCGCGGCACGGCCCGCGCCGAAGACCCGAAAGACACCACCAACGAGCCGATCGAGGAGAGGAACCTCGAGGATGGCAACGAATCCGAGGAAAGCGAAGCCCAGGCGGGTGCGCGCTGGGCCAAGCTCGCCGAGGAAGACCCCGAGCGTGAGAAAAAGGACGACGAATCCGACGACGACTACGCCGCGCGCATGCGGCGCATGGATGCCGAGGAGGACGACGCGTCCGACCTCGATGGCGTCGACGACGAGGACAAGGCCAAGAAGGCCGCCCGCCGCGCCGGCCGAAAAGCCGCCATGCGCCGCGCCGCGGCCATTTTCGCGTCGCCCGCAGCCGCCAAGGCGCCGGACATCGCCGCGGAACTGGCATTCGACAGTGACCTGAGTGCGCGCAAGGCCATTTCGATGCTCGAAAAGGCCACCGCCCGCATTCCGGGGCGCCAGTCGCTGAGCCAGCGCATGGAGACCGTCCAGGTGCCGAACCCCGGGACCGAGGGCGCCCGCGTCGATCCCAACAGCCCGAAGGCCCTCGCCGCCGCCGCCATCGCCGCCGCCAGCAAGGCCCGCGGCGAGTAATTCCGTCATCCCGATCATCCCCGGAGAACCATCATGACTCTCACCGTGAACCCCATCGGCGACAACCCGATGGCCCCCGGCATTGCCGCGGAAACCTACCTGCCGGATCAGCTGATCGCCGGCCGGTTCCCGCTGGTGACCACCAACATCACCCTTGCGGCCGGCACCCTGCAGCGCGGCACCGTCCTCGGGCAAGTCACCGCGACGGGCAACTACATCGAGAGCGTCGCGACCGCCGCCGATGGAAGCCAGAACCCCGTCGGCATCCTGGCCGACTACGCGGACGCGTCCGGGGGCGCCGTCGTCGCGCCGATGTACGAAACCGGCGAGTTCAACCAGGACAAGCTGATCTACGACGCGAGCTGGACCATCGCCACGCTGCAGCCGAAGCTGCGGCCGCTGTCGATCTTCCTGAAGACCTTCGTCAGCGCGGCCGACCCCACCTGATCGCCGCCAACCCCATCCGCTGAATCCACAAGGGCGCCTCCGGGCGCCCTTCTTCATTTCTGGAGTCCGAGATGCAATCGAATCCCTTCGTTTACGACACCAACATGCTCATCGAGCTGGTGCCGAACCTCAAGCGCGCGCAGAAATTCCTGCTCGACCGCTTCTTCCCGAACATCTTCACGGCCGACACCGAGTACGTGTCGATCGACGTCGACGTCGGCAAGCGCCGGATGTCGCCGTTCGTCAGCCCGCTCGTGGAGGGCAAGCTGGTCGAACAGCGGCGCTACCAGACCAACACCTTCAAGCCGGCCTACATCAAGGACAAGCGCGCGCCGGACCTGCGCAAGCCGGTGCGCCGCATGATCGGCGAGCGCATCGGCGGCGACATGACCGGCGCCGAGCGCATGATGGCCAACCTGGTGTTCGAAATGGAAGACCAGGTCGACATGCTCGACCGTCGGCTGGAATGGATGGCCGCGCAGGCGCTGTCGACCGGCACTGTCACCGTCAGCGGTGAAGGCTACCCCACGACGTTGATCGACTTCGGGCGCGATCCCACGCTGACCGTCGCGCTGTCCGGAGCGGCGCAGTGGGGGCAGGCCGGCGTATCGCCATCGACCCTCATCGAGCAGTGGGGCCACCAGATGCTCAAGAAGAGCGGTGGCGTGGCGACGGACATCATTTTCACCACCACGCCGTGGGAATATTTCCTGGCAGACCCCGTGGTGAAAGCGGCGATCTGGTATCCCGGCAACGGCGGCCAGGGCAACGACATCAATGTCGGTGCGCAGATCCAGCGCGGCGCGCAGTACAAGGGCCGCTGGGGCCAGTATCGCCTGTGGGTCTACAACGACTGGTACGTCGATGACAACAATGTCGAGCAGCCCATGCTGGTCGACGGCACCGTCGTACTGTCCGGCGAAGATCTGATGGGCACCCGCGCCTTCGGGCAGATCATGGACCCGTCGTTCAGCTACGCGGCGCTTCCCTACGCCCCGAAGACCTGGATCGAGCAGGACCCGGCCCAGCAGTTCATGCTGATGCAGTCGTCGCCGATCGTCATTCCCTCGCGGGTCAATGCCAGCTTCGCGGCGACGGTGTGCGCCGCGGTGGTGAGCTGATCCCTTCGTCTGATACGCCCGGACTGACCTGACCGTCGGCCGGGCATTCCTGGAGCTTTCCACCATGGCCAAAGACAATGTCCTGACCGTCGTCGTCCGGCGCGGCACGCTGGTCGTCGACAAGGTGGCGCATGCCATCGGCGCCGAAGTCAAACTGCTGGAGGACGAAGCCAAGCGGCTGCTGGGGCTGGGCGTCGTCGCGCTGCCCGAGGTCAAGACCGCCGCGGTTCCCGCAAAGGATGGTGCGCAGATCAAGGTCGAAGACGGCCCTTCGGTGACGTCCGCCGAGTCCTGAACCCATGATTGACTGGGACGGCCTCGTGATCGGCCCCTGCGTCGCCGATGTGTTCGGCGAGCCGGTGACCTACACCTACGCCAGCGGCGCGCCGATCCAGATCACCGGCGTGTTCGATGCGCAGTATGCCGAGGTCGACCTCGCGGACGGCCAGCCGGTGACGTCGTTTCGTCCAGTTCTCGGCGTCCAGGTCGCACAGTTCCCCCTGGCGCCGGCGCAAGGCGACACGCTGCTGATCCAGCGCACTGCGCAGACCTTCGTGGTCAAGGAAGTGCGCCCGGATGGGCACGGGGCCGCCAAGCTGTTGCTCAACCTCGCAGCATGAGCGCATTCACGACCCCGCAGGCGATGCTCGTGCGCCGTCAGGTTCGCCTGGCCGCCGTTGCGGCGCTGCAGCGCATCGCAGGCTTGACGGTGCAGTCTCCAGGCGACTGGAACACGCCGCCGAGCAAGTTGCCCTCGGCGCTGGTGCGTGCAGCGTCGGAGCGAAAGGATGGATGGGCGAAATCCCAGCCGGACTTCACGACGACCGTCACG
>JAKAHP010000086.1 GCA_021825505.1 Pseudomonadota bacterium | reverse complement strand
CCACAGCAGTCCGCCGGCCCAGCCCAGCAGCAACGCCTTCGGATCGAACCAGCGCGTGTACAGGCCCGAGACGATCGCCGGCAGGGTCTGCAGGATCAGGATGCCGCCGAGCAGCTGCAGCTGGATCGCGTACTTCAGCGGCAGGAACAGGATGAACAGCAGCGCGCCGAACTTGACCACCAGCGAGGCCAGCTTGGCGACTTCGGTCTCGCGCTTGACGCTGCAGTCCGGGTTCAGGAACGCCTTGTAGACGTTGCGCGTGAACAGGTTGGCGGCGGCGATCGACATGATCGCCGCCGGCACCAGCGCGCCGATCGCGACCGCGGCGAAGCCCACGCCGGTGAACCAGCCCGGGAAGAAGTGCAGCAGCAGCCCCGGCATCGCGAACTGCGGACCGTACTGCTTGAAGTACGGCGCCAGGTCGGGCAGCGTGGCGATTCCCGAGGCGAACGCGAAGTAGCCCAGCAGCGAGATCAGGCCGAGCACGAAGGAGTAGGCCGGCAGGTAGATCCAGTTGCGCCGCAGCGTGTTCGGCCCCTTCGCCGCCAGCACCGCGGTGGCCGCGTGCGGGTAGAACATCAGCGCCAGCGCCGAGCCGAACGCCAGCGACGGGTAGAACGACTGCAGCCCGAAGTTGCCGTTCTTGATCGGCGGCAGCAGCAGGTGCGCCGAGGGCACCTTGGCGAAGATCGCCGCGAAGCCGCCGAGCTTGACCGGCAGCACGACGACCATCGCGATCACCGTGACATAGATCAGGATGTCCTTCAGGATCGCGATCGACGCCGGCGCGCGCAGCCCGCTGGTGTAGGTGAACGCGGCCAGGATCGCGAACGCGATCACCAGCGGCAATTCGCCGAGCAAGCCGCCGGTCGGAAAGCCCAGGCCGCCGATGACAACCTGGATACCGACCAGCTGCAGCGCGATGTACGGCAGCGTCGCGACGATGCCGGTGATCGCGATCGCCAGCGCCAGCGCCGGGCTGCCGTAGCGCCCGGCGACGAAGTCCGAGGCGGTGACGAAGTTGTGGCGCCGCGCGACGACCCACAGGCGCGGCAGCATCGCGAACACCAGCGGGTAGACGATCACGGTGTAGGGCACCGCGAAGAAGCCCAGTGCGCCGGCGCCGAACACCAGCGCCGGCACCGCGACGAAGGTGTAGGCGGTGTACAGGTCGCCGCCGATCAGGAACCAGGTCACCCAGGAGCCGAAACGGCGCCCGCCCAGCCCCCACTCGTGCAGATGCTCCATGTCGCCGCGGCGCCAGTGCACCGAGGCGAATCCCATGAAGGTGATGACGGCGAACAGCGCGATGAAAACGATGGTGGCGGTCACGTGCATGGCTCAGTCCCCCTTCGCGTCACCGACCACCATGCGGTAGACGATGCCGATGAACACGCCGCTGAGCGGAACCCACAGCATCTGCCACCAGTAGAAGAACGGGACGCCGTCGATGCTCGGATCGACGCGGTTGAACCACGGCACGACAAGCACGGCCACGCAAGGGATCGCCAGCAGCAGTATCTGCAGCGCGCCGAGCTTGCGCACGGTTGGGGTTGAATGCATGACTTCGGTCTCCTCCTGGGTCTGCCCGCCGCAGTCGTGCTGCGGCAGGTCGTTGTCGGGCGCGGTTGGCACCCGTGCCGGCGCGCGCCGCGAGACATCGCAGCGGCGCTGGTTGTATTGTTCAGCCGAGAGCGCGCCGGCAAAATTCGCAGGACTACGCGCCCGAGCTACGTGGTTCTACGCAGAAAGTGGGAGCGGTGATGGACAGCAGCACGATGCAACTGAAGGCGAGGATCGCGCTGCTGGCGATCCTGCCGCTGGCCGTCGTGGCGGCGGCGTTCGCCGGCGTCATCGCGCTGCAGTCGCGCCGCCTGGCTGCCGAGCAGACCGCGACCATCGACGCCAGCCTGATGCAGAGCAAGCGCGTCGAGCTCGAGCATTACGTCGACCTGGCGCTCAGCGCGATCCAACCTCTGTACGCGTCCGGGCGCAACGACGCGGCCACGCAGCACGCCGCCGAAGCCATCCTGGCGCGCATGAACTTCGGCCGCGACGGCTACTACTTCGTCTACGACCTGCAAGGCCGCAGCCTGGTGCACCCGCGCGAGCCCGACATCGTCGGACACAACCTGTGGAATCTGCGGGATGCCGACGGGCTGCCAGTGATCCAGCGTCTGGTCGCCGCGGCGCGCGGCGGCGCGGGATTCCAGCGCTATATGTGGCGCAAGCCGTCGACCGGCAAGGACGCGCCGAAGCTCGGCTACGTCGTGTTGCTGCCGCGCTGGGGCTGGGTGGTCGGCACCGGCGCCTACCTCGACGACGTGGCGCACGTCGAGGCCGGGCTGCGTCGCCATGTCGCCGCGAGCATCCGCACGACCATGGCCGAGCTGGCACTGATCAGCCTGATCGCCATCGCGCTGGCCGGCTCGGTCGGCATGGCGCTGAACGTCAGCGCGCACCGTCTGGCCGACCGCCGGCTGCGCGAGCTGGCGCAGCGCATCGTGACCTTGCAGGAAGACGAGCGTGCGCGCGTCGCGCGCGAGCTGCACGACGGCATCAGCCAGTTGCTGGTGTCGGCCAAGTATCAGTTCGAGCTGGCCCAGCACCAGGTCGAGGCCGGCGGCGGCGACCCGCGCGACGCGCTGGGCCAGGGCCTGGGCCGCATCGTCGACGCGATCAGCGAAGTGCGCCGCATCTCGCACGCGCTGCACCCGATCCTGCTCGATCGCCTCGGCGTGTCGGCCGCGCTCGGCGAGCTGGCGCGCGACTTCAGCGAGCGCACCGCGATCCCGGTGCTGACCCGTTTGCCGCGCGAAATGCCGCGACTGTCGTTCGCCACCGCGCTGACGCTGTTTCGCATCGCCCAGGAGTCGCTGACCAATATCGAGCGTCACGCCGGGGCCACGCGCGCGTCGATGCGGCTCGAAATCGACGCCGCCGAGGTGCGGCTGCGCATCAGCGACAACGGCCGCGGCTTCGACCCCGGCGGTGTCGACGCACGCGACGGCATGGGTCTGCGCAACATCCGCGAGCGCGTCGACCATCTGCGCGGCGAAGTGTCGTTGGCCAGCGGCACGCGCGGCACCACGGTTTACGTATCCTTGCCCTTGCACCGTCCCTTGAAAGCCCCGGCATGAACGCTACGCCGCATACGCTGATCCTGATCGACGACCACCCGCTGGTACGTGACGGCCTGCGCGCACGGCTGGGCGCCGCCCCCGGACTGCGCGTGGTCGGAGAGGCCGGCAGCGGCCACGCCGCGCTCGAGCTGGCAGCGCGCAGCCACCCCGACATCGCGCTGGTCGACGTCAGCATGCCCGACGTCGACGGGCTCGAGCTGGTCGCCCGGCTGCGCGAACTCGACCCTGCGCCCGCGTGCATCGTGCTGACCATGTTCGACAAGCCTGAATACGTGCGCCAGGCGGTTCGCGCCGGCGCACGCGGCTATGTGCTGAAGGATTCACCGGCCGGCGAAATCGTCGCGGCGATCGACGCGGTCGCCGCCGGCGGCACCTATTACAGCGCGGCGCTGGTGCAGGGACTGGCGGCGATCGGCGGCACCGAGGCCGACCCCGGCCTGACCGAGCGTGAACGCGAGATCCTGCTGCTGGTCGCCGGCGGCGAGACCAGCAAGCGCATCGCCCAGCTGCTCGGCATCAGCTTTCGCACGGTCGAGACGCACCGGCTGAGCATCCGTCGCAAGCTCGGCATCGAGTCGACGGCCGGGCTCGTGCGTTACGCGATCGAGCAGGGCTGGATCGCCTGACGCCGGCCGCGTCGCGCCGCCCACTGGTTCAGCGCCAGCCCGGCCAGCACCAGCAGTCCGGCGCCGATTTTCCACGACTGCAGCGGCTCGCCCAGCACCAAGGCGGCGCACAGCATGCCCACCGCCGGCACCAGCAGCGTGTACGGCGCCAGCTCGGCCGCGGCGTGGCGGCGCATCAGCATCGACCACACGCCGAAGCCGAACAGCGTGTTCGGGTAGGACTGGTACAGCACCGCACCCCAGGCCCAGCCGCTCATCGCATGCAATGCCGCGGCGACGCGGGCCGGGCCCTCGACCAGCAGCGACAGCGCGGCCAGCGGCACGAACGCGATCAGGCTGCCCCACGCCGCCAGGCCCAGCGGGTCGACCACGCCGATGCGCTTGGTCAGCATGTTCGCGCTGGCCCACGACAAGGCCGCGCCGAGCACCATCAGCAGCCCGTACAGCGTGGCCGGCCGCTCCAGATGATGCGCGACCAGCGCCATGCCAAGCAGCGCGACGAGCGCGCCGCCCCACTGCAGCGGGCGCACGCGCTCGCGCAGCAGGCCCCACGCCAGCCCCATCGTGAAGAAGGCCTGCAGCTGGATGACCAGCGACGCCAGCCCGGCCGGCATGCCCAGCTTGATGCCGACGAACAGCAGCGCGAACTGCAGCGCGAACTGGGTCAGCCCCCACGCCGCCAGCCAGCGCCAGGCGATCGCCGGGCGCCGGCGCAGGAACACCAGCGGCACCGCGGCGAACAGGAAGCGCAGGCTGGTGAACATCAGCGGCGGCATGTCGGACAGCCCCAGCTTGATGACGACGAAATTGGAGCCCCAGATGGTCACGACGAGCAGCACCAGCGCGATGTCGCGCAAGGGCATCGAGGCATGGTGACCGGTTGAAGCGGCAGCGGAATGGTTCATGAAATCGCAATGTATTGGCCAAATTCCGTTCACGAAAGCAAAATAAATGAATGACCGAATTCACTTTGCTGGATATTCGCAAGCTCGACCTCAACCTTGCGACGGTCTTTGTCGCGCTCTGGCACGAGCGCAGCGTGACGCGCGCCGCCGAGCGCCTGGCGCTGAGCCAGGCCGCGGTCAGCTCGGCACTGGGCCGGCTGCGTCGCGCCACCGACGATCCGCTGTTCGTCAGGACCCGCGGGCAGATGACACCGACGCCGCGCGCCCAGGCCATCGCGCCGGTGCTCGAGGCGCATCTGGGCGGGCTCGCCGCGTGCCTGCGGCGCGACGACGCGTTCGACCCGGCGCATTCGACGCGCCGCTTCGTGGTCGGCGCCTCGGACGACTACGAACTGGCGCTCGGGCCCGACCTGCTGCGGCGCGTGCGCGCCGCAGCGCCGCAGGTGACGATCGCGTTCCGGCAGACCAACCAGTACCTGATCGAGCGCATGCTCGAGGCGCGCGACATCGAACTCGGCGTCGTCGCGCGGGCGCCTGCGGCGCGCTGGATCCACACCGAGCGCATCGGCAGCTCGGGCTATGCCTGCCTGTTCGACGCGCGCCGCTGCCGCATCGAGCCGCCGCTGTCGCTGGACACCTACCTCGGCCTGCCGCACCTGCTGATTTCCTACTCGGGCCAGTCGGGCGTGGTGGACGAGGCGCTGCGCCGCATCGGCCGCCGGCGCACGCTGCTGGCGTCGCTGACCCATTTCGCCGCGGTCAGCGCGTTCCTCGCCGACACCGAGGCGATCGCGACGCTGCCGTCGCACGCCGCCGCCGCGCTGGCCCGCAGCGCCGGGCTGCAGAGCTGCGCGGCGCCGATCGAGCTGGGCCGCTACGACGTGCACCTGGCGCTGCGCCGCGACGCCGCGGCCGATCCCGGGCTGGCCTGGCTGAGTGCGCAAGTGCGCGCCAGCGCCGCGGCGGTGCTGGACGCGGACGCGTACCGTCAATAGCCGGCGGTCAGCCCGAAGTCCAGCATCACCTGCGCGCCGGTGACCGCGGCGCAGGCTGGCGACAGCAGCCACACGACGTGCTGGGCGACTTCCCCCGGCGTCAGGAAGCGCGCCTGTTCGCCCTGCGGATAGTGCGCCAGCAGGCGACGCAGGTAGGCGTGCGGATCGCCTTCGCCGTAGCGCTGCGCCTGGAACCGCAGCATCGGCGACTCGATGTCGGACGGGCACAGCGCGTTGACCCGCACGCCGTGCGGCGCCAGCTCGCGCGCCAGCGAGCGCGTCAACAGGCCCACACCGCCCTTGCTCGCGCAATAGATCGCCGCGCCGGCGTTGCCGACCACTCCGGCATCGGAGCTGACGTTGACGATGGCGCCGCGGCTGGCCTTCAGCGCCGGAATCGCGCGGCTGCACAGGAAGAACACCGCCTTCAGGTTCACTTCGATGCAGCGCTGCCAATCGCTCTCGCTGGCGTGTTCGCTGGCACCCTCGACCCAGATCCCGGCGCAGTTGGCCACGCCGTCGAGTCGACCGTGCTCCTCCAGCGTGCGCTGCACGATGCGCTCGGGCGCTTCAGCGTCGCGCAGGTCCGCGACCACGGCAGGCGCACCCAGCGCTGCAGCGCGCGCACGCAACGCGTCGCCGTCGACGTCGGTCAGCACGAGGCGCGCGTCGAGCGCCGCGAGCAACTCGGCGACCGCGCCGCCGACGCCGCCGGCCGCGCCCGTGACCAGCACGACGCGCCCGGCCATCAGCCCCGGGGCGAACACCGGCGCCGCGCTCATCCCTTGCGCTCCTGCAGGATGTTGCCGCCGTCGACCACCAGCATCTCGCCGGTGATGTAACTGGCGCCCGGCATCGCCAGGAACGCGATCGCCGCGGCCATCTCGGCGGGGGTGCCGGCACGCCCCATCGGCGTGTGCGCCGAGGCCTGCACCTCCTCCGGGGTCTGCGAGGCCGTCGCCACCCAGCCGGGGGCGACGCAGTTCACCGTCACCCCTTGCTCGGCCACTTCCAGCGCCAGCGCGCGCGTCATCCCGACCATGCCCGCCTTGGCCGCGCTGTACGCGGACTCGCCCGGGTTGCTCACCAGCGGGCCCGTCACCGACGACACGTTGACGATGCGCCCGGCGCCGCGCGCCAGCATGCCCGGCAGCACGCTGCGCGTCACCAGGAAGCAGGTGTCGAGGTTGCGCGCCAGGCTGGCGCGCCAGGCCTGCAGGTCCATGTCCAGGAACCCCGAGGCGCCTTCGGCCACGCCCTCCTGCACCATGCCCGCGTTGTTGACCAGCACGTCGATGCGGCCGAAATCGGCGAGCACGGCGTTCACCAGCGCCGTGGTCGCATGCGGATCGGTCAGGTCGCCCTGGTAGCCGCGCGCCTCGAAGCCGCGCGCGCTAAGCTCGGCGGCGCGCGTGTGGATGCGCGGCCCGGTGGCGCACAGCGCGACGCGGCAACCCAGCTCGGCCAGCAGCGCGCCCGCCGCGTAGCCGATGCCGCCGGCACTGCCCGCGCCGGTGACGAGCGCGACCTGGCCGCGCAGATCGAACAGGGCATGGGCCACGGGCCCCGACGCGCCGGCGCTCATGCCAGCGGGCGCCGCAGCGTGTGCCCGTCGCTGCTCAGCAGCGTGCCGTAGGCTTCGGGGCGGCGGTCGCGGAAAAAGCCGAAGGCCTGGCGCGCGCGGCGCACCGCGTCGAGGTCGAAACGGTGCAGCAGAATGGCCTGATCGTCGCGCCCGGCTTCCGCGACCTTGGCGCCGGTGTGGTCGGCGATGAAGCTGCTGCCGTAGAAGGTGTTGGTGAACGCCGGCTGGCTGCCGTTGGCATTGCCGATGCCGGTTTCGCGGCCGATGCGGTTGGCGGCGACCAGCGGCACCATATTGGCCGCCGCGTGGCCCTGCATCGTGCGCTGCCAGTGGCCGCTCGAATCGAGCGTCGGATCCTGCGGCTCGCTGCCGATGATGGTCGGGAAGCACAGCAGCTCGGCGCCCATCAGCGCCATCGAGCGCGCGGTCTCCGGATACCACTGATCCCAGCAGATGCCCACGCCGATGCGGCCGAAGCGCGTGTCCCACACCTTGAAGCCGGTGTCGCCGGGCGTGAAGTAGTACTTCTCGGTGTAGCCGGGGCCGTCCGGGATGTGGGTCTTGCGATACACGCCGAGCACGCTGCCGTCGGCGTCGGCCACCGCCACCGAGTTGTAGGTGGCGTTGCCGCCGCGCTCGAAGAAGCCGATCGGGATGACGACGCCGAGCTCGCCGGCCAGACGCGCGAAATGGGCGATGCCCGGGTGTCCCTCGAACGGCAGCGCGAGCTCGAAGTGCTGCGCGTTCTGGTCGATGCAGAAATACGGGGACATGAACAGCTCGGGGCAGACGATCAGCTGCGCGCCCTGCTGCGCGGCGCTGCGGATCAGCGCTTCGGCGCGGTCGATATTGCGCTGCAGCTCCCAATCGCCCGAAGCCATCTGCACCGCGGCGACGGTGATGTGACGTGAATTCATCGTTGTGCTCCTGGATGTGGCGCGGCTTCAGCGCGCCGGAAGACGTACCGCGAGGCGATTGCCGAGCATCGGCTGCTGCTGCGTCGAGCAATGGATGCTGCCGCCGCCCAGGCCGATCGCGGCCACCGGCAGCAGCTCGACGACGCGGTCGGGGAAGGCGCGCGCGAACGCGGCGCGCGCCTCGTCGTCGCGCGGCACGCCGAACGCTGTCGAGATCACCGCTCCGTTGACCAGGATGTAGTTCGAGTACAGCGCGCAGAAGCGCTCGCTGCCGTGGTCGTCGTGGCCGCGCGGCACCGGCAGCTCGAGCAGCTCGAAGCGGCGTCCGCGCGCGTCGGTGGCCAGCTCGAGCGCGCGCCGGTTCTCGCGCATGCAGCGGAAGTACTCGCCCTGGTCGGGGTCGGCGGTGTTGACCAGCACCCGCCCCGGCGCGACGAACGCGGCGATGCAGTCGACATGGCCGTCGGTCTCGACCTCGGCCGGGTTGCCGGGCAGCCACACCACCTTGCGCACGCCGAGCATGCGCTTGAGCTCGGCCTCGATCTCGGCGCGGCTCAGGCCGGGGTTGCGGTTCGGGTTCAGCAGACAGCTCTCGGTGGTCAGCAGCGTGCCCTGCCCGTCGACGTGGAACGAGCCGCCCTCGAGCACCATCGGCGAGCGCTGCAGCGTCATGCCGGCGAGCTGCGCGCAGTCGTCGGCGAAGCGCGCGCAACCGTCGTAGGGGTGGTATTTCTCGCCCCAGGCGTTGAAGCGGAAGCCGACGCCGAGCTGCTCGACGCGGTCGTCGTGAACCAGGATGGTCGGGCCGCAATCGCGCAGCCAGTTGTCGTCGACCGCGAGCGGCACCACGGTCACGGTCGGTCCGCACACGCGCCGCGCCTGCTCGGCCAGCGGCGCATGCGCGGCGACGATGCAGCGCTGATAACGTGCGATGGTGCGCGCCACCAGGCCGAACGCCTGCTGCACCGCCTCGTAATGCTCGCCCCAGAGCATCTCGCGGTCCTGATAGACCGGCCAGCCCAGCCAGGTCGCCGCCATCGGCTCCCATTCGGCGGGCATGCGCCAGCCGCCGGCGGCGGCATCGAAACGATTTTCCTGCATGGCTTGACCTGAGAAAATTGACATGAACCACTATCATGACCTGGGAAAGCGCCGCTGAAAAGCGATGTTTTTTGCCCCGATCGTTCAATTTTCCTCATATGACCGCAAGCGCGCGCCTGCCCTCGCTCAAACTGCTGCTGGGCTTCGAGGCCGCCGCACGCCTGGGCAACTACACGCGCGCTGCCGACGAGCTGTGCGTGTCGCCGTCGGCGATCAGCCACCAGATCGGCCAGCTCGAGCAGCAGATCGGCCAGGCGCTGTTCCGCCGCAAGGGGCGCGGCGTCGAGCTGACCATCGCCGGCCAGCTGCTGCACGCCACCGTGCTGCGCTCGATCGAGGTGATGCGCGGCGGGCTCGCGCGCATCGACACCTACGCCGACGCCAACCTGGTCACGCTGGTGTGCCCGGCGCCGGTGGCGCACGGCTGGCTGCAACCGCGCCTGGAGCGTCTTCAGCGCCTGCTGCCGGCGCTGTGCCCGATCGTCACCGTCGACCAATCGGCGCGCTTCGTCGACCAGCTCGACATCGACATCGCCATCACGCACCAGCCGCTGCGCCAGCGCGGGGTGATCGACCGCGCGTTCCTGGACGACGCGCGCGTCGTCGTCGCGGCGCCGGCGCTGGCCGCGGCACTGGCCGCAGCACCGCGCACCGAGCATCCCCGGCACGCACGCGCGCTCGGGCTGGAGTCCGACCTGACCGACGAGCGCGTCGCGCCGTTCATGCGCGAGCATCT
>JAKAHP010000085.1 GCA_021825505.1 Pseudomonadota bacterium | reverse complement strand
GCTGCAGCATGAGATCTACCGCGACATGAAGGCGCTGCGCACCGAGCTGCGCGAAATCCGCGAGCAGCTCGACACGCTGCGCGGCCCGCCGCCGCGCTGAAGCGCGGCCGCCGCGCTGGCTCAAGCGGGGGACGCCGCGCGTGACCAGTGGCACTCGACCTGGGTGCCGCGGCCGCGCTGGCCGTCGATGCGCAGCTGCGCGCCTATCGCGCGCGCGCGATAGGCCAGCGTCGACAACCCGATGCCGCCGCGCGCGCTGCCGCTGATGCCGCGCCCGTCGTCGCGCACGCTCAGGGTCACGCCATCGCCCGCGGCGTGCAGCGCCACCACGATGTGGCGCGCGCGAGCATGGCGCAGCGCGTTGTGCAGCGCCTCCTGCGCCATGCGGTACAGATGCAGCGCAACCGCCGGCGGCAGCTCGGGCAGCGCCTCACCGATCTCGGCGCGACAGTGCACGTCGCTGCCGTGCGCGCCGTGCACGAGCAGCGTCAGCGCGTCGCCCAGCCCGTGTGCGGCGATGTCCAGCGGGGCCAAGCCGCGCGCCAGCTGCCGCGCCTCGCGCAATACCTGCTGCAGCAGCCGCAGCAATTCCCCGGCGGCGTCGGCCTCGGCACTCTGGCCGCTGCGCGCGAGCCGCTGCTGCAGGCTGCGCGCGAGCATGCCCAGCGCGCTGAGCTGCTGGCCGATGCCGTCGTGGATCTCGCGCCCCAGCCGCTCCTGCTCGGCGCTGCCGGCGTCGACGATGCGCTGCTCGAGCGCGAGCCGGTCGCTGACGTCGCGCAGGAAGGCGTAGGCGTAGCCACCCGCCTCAGCGCGGTAGGCGACGTGAATCTCCACCGGCCAGGTCGAGCCGTCGCGCCGGCGGTGACGCGTGACGAAGCTGTCGTGACCGTCGCGGCGCACGCGCGCGACATGCGCGGCGACCTCGTCGGCGCTCTCGACGGCCTCCAGCTCGGCCACCGCCATGCCCAGCAGCTGCCCGCGGCTGTAACCGCTGGCGCGCGCATAGGCGTCGTTGACGTCGCGCAGGCGCCCGTCCTGCAGGTCGACGACCCAGAAACCGTCGGCCGCGCTCTCGATCGCGGCGCGGTAGCGCGCCTCGCGCTCGGCGATCGCGTCGCGCGCCGCCTTGGCCTCGGTCACGTCCTCGGTGGACACGATGATGCCGCCCACGGCCCCCTCGGTGTCGTGCCAGGGCACCACCGCCCAGCGGATCCAGCGCCTGGTGCCGTCGGCCAGCGTCCACGCATCGGCGTCGCGCCGCAGCGTCTCGCCCTGCAGGCCGCGGCGGTGCGCGTCGCGCCACGCCGGCGGCAGATCGGGGTGCACCACGTAGTGGCTGAGGCCGCCCAGCGCGGCGTGACCGCGGCCGTATTCGGCGAGCCAGCGGTCGCTGTAGGCCAGATAGCGCATGTCGCGGTCGAACATCGCCATCGCCACCGGCGCGGTGGCGACGAAGGTGCGCAGCTGCAATTGCGACTGCTTGAGCCTGGCCTCGGTGCTGCGCCGCGCGCTGATGTCGAGCGCGTAGGCGATGCGGTTGACCGCGTGCCCCTGCGCATCGCGCAGCACCGTGATGTCGAGCTGCACCGGGAAACGGCTGCCGTCGCGCCGCAGGTGTTCGGACTCGAACACGCCGTGGCCGCTGGCGTCGAGCTCGGCCAGCATCGCGTGCATCTGCGCGCCGCGCTCGGCCGGGAACACCGACAGCACCGAGCGCCCGCGTAGATCATCGACGCTCCAGCCGCGCTGCTGCGCGAACGCCGGATTGACCGCGACGAAGGTATTGCTGGCGACGTCGGAGATCGCCAGCCCGAAACCGGCGTGCGTGAACGATTCGGCCCACAGGCGCAGCCGCTCGGCGTCACGCCGCGCGTCGGTGACGTCGCGCGAGATGCCGAACACGCCGCGCAAGTCGCCGTCGGCGCCGAACAGAGGCCCCTTGATCACCTCGTACACGTGCGCGCCCTCGGCACCGTCCATCGCCTCGTCGCTGCGCAGGGTCTGGCGCGACTCCAGCACCTGGCGATCGTGCGCGCGAATGTCGGCGAGCTGCGCCGCCGAGGCCGGCAGGTCGACATCGCACGTGGCGCCGGCGGCGACGCGCTGCGCGGCGCGGTTGAGCAGCAGATAGCGACCGTCGAGGTCCTTGGCGTAGATCGCGTCGTCGGCGCCGTCGAGCAGCTGCTCGAACAACTGGCGGGTCTGGTCGCGCGCGCGTGCGAGCTGTTGCAACTCGTCGCGGTGACGACGCAGCAGGCGTTGCAGCAGCGCGGCGCTGAGCGCGACGAACAGCGCCGCCTCGGCCAGGTGCCACGGACGTCCGCGCGCGGCGGGGCCGATGATGTAATCGTTCGTGAACATCAGCGCGGCGATGAACAACGCCGCGCCCAGGGCGTAGCTCAGCGTCGTGCGCAGACTACGGGGCAGCGCCCGCCACCCATTGCGTGATTGCGTCATGTTCGGGAGCAGGTGCGAGACGCCGAGGCGTCGACTGAGGCTTTGGCGCATTGTCGACGACACCTCGGCGCGGAGGCGTTGATGCAGCGCAAGCAGCGCCAGCGCGCTCCTATACTGCGGCGGCGCACCACGCCGCCGCCCATTCCGCGCCCGCAGACCCCTCTCCCATGGTTGCCGTGCCCACGCCGAGCCTTCCCGGCGCCCGCATCGTCCAGCAGGACGCGCTGGCCTTCCTCGGCGCGCTGCCTCCCGACAGCGTCGACCTGATCGTCACCGATCCGGCCTACAGCGGCATGAACCAGCACCTGATGCTCGGCCGCGGCCGCATCGTCGGCACCTACCAGGCCAAGGGCGAAGACCGCTGGTTCGACGAGTTCCACGACACCCCCGAGAACTATCGCCAGTTCCTCGCCGAGTGCCGCCGAGTGCTCAAGCCCGACCGCCACATTTTCATCATGTTCGATTCCTTCTCGATGCTGTCGCTGGCGTCGACGGTGCGCGCGGTCTTCGAGGTGAAGAATATCGTGACCTGGGACAAGGTACATCTGGGCATGGGGCACCATTTCCGGCGCCAGAGCGAGTTCATCGTGTTCGCCTCGAAAGGCCGGCGAGCGCTGGCGCGCCGCGACATTCCCGATATCTGGCGCATCAAGCGACTGCACCGCGCGCACTACCCGACGCAAAAGCCGGTCGAGCTGTTCGAGGCGATGATCGCGTCGAGCAAGACCGCCGCCGATACCCGCTTCACGGTCTGCGACCCCTTCGCCGGCTCGGGCAGCGCGGCGATCGCCGCGCTGCGCCAGGGCGCCGAATTCATCGGCTGCGACGTCTCGGCGAAGGCCGTCGCGCTGGCCCGCGCGCGCATCGACGGCTACCTCGCCAGCGGCGTCGATGCGTTGCAGCGCAAACCGGCGTACGACGCCCGGCTGCAGAAGAAATTCTGGTGACGCACGCTCACGGCAGCGGCGCCGCCGGCCGCGCGAACGCGCGCTCGTCGGCATACCAGCCGCTGGCCTCGTAGTGCATGACCTGCGGCGCGCGCGGCAGCCGGCGCGCCACCGACACCACCGGCACTTCGCGCCAGCCGAGTCGCTCGAAGCAGGCGCCGGTGTCCTTGCTGAACAAGCACACCTCGTGCAGCCCGCGCCGCGCTGCCTCGGCCAGCGCGGCGTCGATCAGGCGCCGTGCGACACCCTGCCCGCGCTGCGCCGGCGCCACCGCGACGCTGCGCAACAAGGCACAGCCGTCGCCGGGCTCGAGCCCGCACACGCCGACCACCGCGTCCTCGGTGCAGCCCACCCAGTACAGCGTGCCTGGCGCGAGGACAGCGTGAGCCGATAGGCCGCAGCCGGCCAGCAGCGCGACGATCGCGCTGCGATCCGCATCGAGCGCGCGGCGCAGCGTCGGCACCGCCGCGTTCATCGCGCGGGGCCTTCCGGCAGAAGGTCGGTGAACACGAAGCCGTCGCGCTCGAGCGTGATGCCGACGCGCAGCGCGATCGGCTCGCGAAACATCGGCCCGGCGAACGCGAAACTGTGGAACTCACCGTACTCCCCGCAGGGATCGACGCCCGCAGGCAGCTCGGCGAGCAGCGCCGCATCGAAGCGGCGCCCGCACCACGCCGCCGGCACGCGGCGCGGGTCGACGCAGGTGATGCGCGCCTGCAGGCCGCCGGCGATCATCGCCGCCGCCAGCTCGGCGGTCGGCAGGCCCCACAGCGGAAACAGCGGCTCGATGCCGCTGCCTTGCAGGGACTGCTCGCGGTAGCGGCGTATGTCCTGCAGGAACAAGTCGCCGAACGCGAAGCGCTCGACGCCCTCGCCTCGTGCCTGGGCGATGAACGCGTCCATCGCCTGCGTGTACTCGGCGTTGCTGCACGGATGCGGGATCTCGATGAGGTACAGCGGCAGCCCGGCGCTGGCCGCCTGGCGCCGCAGCAGCTCCACGCGCACGCCGTGCATCGCGACGCGCTCGAAGGCCTGGTTCACCGTCGAGAACAGGCCGACGACGTCGATCGCCGGGTCGTCGCGCAACAGCTGCAGCGCCCACGCGCTGTCCTTGCCGGTACTCCAGGAAAGCAGGGTCTTCAGTCGGCTCACAGCGGGGTCTCGTCGTCGTCGCGGTAGGCGCGCCAGGCATCGAACGCGCCGCGCATCGCCAGCACCTGGCGCTCGAAGCGCGGGCACGCCTCGCACACCAGGAAGTGGACGCGGATGACCAGGCGTTCGGGCCAGCTGAGCTTGCGATCCTCGCGTGCGAGCAGCAAGGCGGATATTTCGCGGCATGAACGCAACAGGGGGCGTTTCATGATGTCCTGGGGTCGAACCAATGAGTCAACAAGCACTGGCGCAAGCGCAAGCGAGCGCGCGACAGCATTTTCCAGAGGTTGGTCGAAGTGATGCTCAATTCCTGACAGATCGCCTCACTGTCGAGTTCCAGCCACTCGCGCATCAGGAACACGCGCCCGAGTTGCCCGGGCAGCGCGTCCATGCACATCTCCAGCACCTGGAAGAACTGCACGCGCTGCAGCGCATCCGCCGGCGTCTCCCAGTGCTGCGGAAGCTCCCTGAAATGTCCGTCGGCGGCGAACACTCGCTCCTCGATGCCGTCGTCGTCATCGGCGGGCGCCTCGTATTCACATTCCCGGCGGCGCAGCCGAAGCTGGTCCAGCACCTTGTGCTTGAGGATGCCGACCACCCAGGTCTGCAGTTTCGAATTCTGCGCGAAGCGCCCGGCGCCTTCGAGCGCCGCCAGCAGGGTTTCCGACACGGCATCCTCGGCCCAGGCGGCGTTGCGCAGCTGAAATTGCGCCAGACGCAGCAGGGTCGGCCGCATCGCGTGCAGTTTCTCGCTGTAATCGCTTTGATCGGCCATGGCTGTGGCGGCAGGTTAACCCATTTGGAGAAGATCACCCGTACGCCCGCGATGGCTTGCCGAGCGCGCGATGTCAGGAATTGCAGCGTGTCGCGACCAACCCTCAGATACCGCCGTGGCGCCGTCGAGCGCGCCGCCGGGTCGATCACCGGGAGGAGTCGTCATGATGCAGTCAACCACCATGGAGCCGCGCGCGGGCATGCGCCCGGGCGCCGTCGTCGCCGGGTTCCTGAACCGGGCCTGGAGCCGGGTCGAATCCCTGCTCGACGCGCTGCGCGCACCGGCATTGCTGAGCGCACGCCTTTATGTGTCGTATGTGTTCTTCAACTCCGGGCTGCAGAGCCTGCGCGACTGGGCCGGCACGGTCTGGCTGTATCAGAACGAGTTCCACGTGGCCGTGTTGCCGCCGCACCTGGCCGCGGTGCTCGGCACGGCCGGGGAGCTGCTGCTGCCGCCGCTGGTCGCGCTCGGCCTGCTCGGGCGCTTCAGCGCACTGGGCCTGTTCGTCGTGAACCTGGTGGCTTTGCTGTCCTACATGTACGCCTTGCAAGTCCCGGCGATCATGTTCCATTTCATATGGGGCGGCCTGATGCTGGTGATTGCGCTGTGGGGGCCTGGAGCCTGGTCGATGGATGCGTGGCGCCAGGCGCGCATGGCGCGCCGCACGCGCTGAAGCGCGGGGCGATGCCGCGCGCAATCGCGGCATCGCCCCGTCGTCGCGTGCACAGCGGCCGCGCTGCGGCGGCGCATGATCGAGGCCCATCGTGAGTTCCCGCTCAGCGTACGGTGGCCAGCAGCGCCCTGAGTTGCGCCGCGTCGCGCGGGGCGCCGAGGAACATCTGAGCCTGCCCTGCGCGATCGCGCCAGACCATCAGCGGAAACGCAAAATACGCGCCGGCGGCGTGCAGCACCTGCAGGTTGCGCGCCAGTTCGGCGCGGGTCGCCGCGCTCACCTGAGCGGCCGGCACCCGCGCGCCGCCAGCCCCGGCGCGTCGGCTTGCGCCGAAGTCGTCCTCGTTGCGCGCCAGCGCGCGCGCGCGGTCGGCCGACTGCAGCATGGCCGCCGCCTTGCCCGCGCTGCTGGGGCTCAGCACCGCCACCGGAATCCAGCGCTGCACGAGACCGTGCTTGCCGACCCACGGTTGCAGATCGTCGTAGAGCTGGTGGCAGTAGGGGCAATTGGGGTCGAAGAACACGTCGACCACATGCTCCCCTGTGCCCAGCGTCACGGCCGTGGTCCTTCCCATCTGCGCCAGCATGGCGTCGGCCAGCTGCGTCACGCTCGGCGCAGCCTGCGCCGCGGGCCAGGCTGCGCATGCGGCGACCAGCGCCGTGGCAAACATGCGTCGATTCATGGCGTGTCCTTTTCGGTGGTGACGGCGTCGACACCGTCGATCCAGCCCGCGCGAACCCCGTCGTGCAGCCACGCGCCGGCATCGAAATCATCGCTCATCCCAGCCAGCGCCGCGCCCAGCGTCGACGCCGCGCGCAGCGCGCGGATCCAGCGCAGGCCGCCGGCATCCAGCGCGATGCAGTGCGTGTCGAAGCCCTGCCGCCAGCACCACGCGGCCTGCGCGCCGATGCGCAGTGCCTGGGCGATGGCGTCGAGGTCGGGCTCGGGCGCCGCATGCAACTCGCGCAAACGCAGCACGGGCCAGTCCGACTCGAGCAGGTGCGTGGCCGGCGCCAGGCGCAGCCGCAGCGTGTCGGGGTCGGCCGCGGCCAGGCGCCGCAAATCGGCATCCGACAGGTTTGCCGGTGGCGCGAAGCGCAGCTGCCACAGCGCCTGGTCGAGACGCGCGCAATCGGACAGCCAGGGCCACGCGGCGAGATCGTCGCGCTGCCGCAGCCACGCCGGGAATTCCTCGCCGAAGCGGGCCAGGTCGCCGCAGCTCGGCGGACATGCGCGCCAGTGCGCGCCCGCCACCGCGTCGAACGCGTCGCCGCCCAGCATCGCCAGCACGGTCGGATATTGCGCGCGCAGCGCGCAGGCAGCGTGCGCCGCGGCGTTGGCGCGGTAGGCGGCGATGCCGCGCGACCACCCGGGCAGACCTTGGGTCACTGGCGCGCCCCCCGGCGTGAACAAGGCGCCGAGCAATTGCTGCTGGCGCCGCGCCTCGCGCTGTCTGGCCGCCGCACTCACGCCGCGCATGCCCAGACTCCCGGCATGGCGCGGCGCGGCGCCGCGTGCTCGTCGAGCAGCGCCTGCGCCTGCGCCGCCTCGTCCAGCAGCACGTCGAGCGCGGGCAGATTCGTGTCCCACTCGATCAGCGTGGGCACTGCGCCGAAGCGGCGCAGCGCGTGCGCATAGGCCATCCACACCGGCAGCGAGACGACGTCGGCGTGGTCGTCGACCACCAGTTTCCCCTGCCGGCTGTGGCCGGCCAGATGGATTTCGCCGACCATGCCGGCCGGCGCCAGCGCGGCGAATTCATCGATCCAGTCGCACACGCTGCGCAGCGCGTCGACCTGCTGCGCGTTGCGCGCATTGACCATCAGATTGTTGACGTCGAGCAGCAGGCCGCAACCGCTGCGCCGGCCGAGTTCGGCGAAGAACCCGGCTTCGCTCCAGTCGGCCTCGCGCCAGCCGAGGTAGCTGCTGAGGTTTTCCACCAGCAGCGGCCGGCGCAAACGCTCCTGCACGCATTGCACGTTGTCCACCAGGATGGCCAGCTGCGCGTCCGTGAACGCCAGCGGCAGCAGATCGTTGGCGTGCACCACGGCAGCCTGACGCAGGCGGCCGCGCGCGAAGCTGGCGTGGTCGGACACGCGGCACGGGTCGACGCGTTCGACCAGCGCGACCAGTCGCTCGAGATGCGCGGCGTCGATGCCCTGGGCCGAACCCAGCGACAGGCCCACGCCATGCAGACTCACCGGATAGGCGTCGCGCACCTGCTGCAGCACGGCACTGGCCGCGTCGAAACGGTTGAAGAAATTCTCCGAATGCACTTCGACGAAGCCCAGCGACGGCCGCCTGGCATCGAACTCGACGTAGTGCGCTTGGCGCAGCCCGATCCCGGCGCGCGCGCAGGCTTCCCGCATGGCTGGCTCCTCAACGTGCGGTGGTGGGCCGGGGACACCCGTGTCCCCGGCACGCGTCACTCAGGACATGCGCTTGGCCATGGCCGCTTCAAAGGCCTTGGTCTTGGCCGGATCGGCGAGGATGGCCTTGGCCTGCATCATGTCCAGCCCGCCCAGCTTGGCGCAGGTCCCGGTGGGCTTGACCGCGAAGTCGCCAGGGTTGTAGCTGCTCGTGCTCTGGCCCTTGCACGAATGCAGCCCGGAGATCCCGGCGCAGTCGTTGTGTCCGGCGCTGGCGACGCCGAAGCATTTGCCCAGCGTGTCGGCGTGCGCGGGCAGCGCGGCCGAAACGCCGCCCAAGGCCAGCATGGAAGCTGCAGCGGTGCTCAGGAATTGACGCTTGTTCATTTTGATGTTCCTCCAGAAGGTTGGGTGGCATGAGGTGCTTGGACACCCCATGCCCCTTGGTCGGAGACATCGTGAATTCCTGACACTGGGCGCGCGGCCAGGGCCAAATTTGGCCCTGCTTCCTCAAATCCGTGCGTGGGCTTGATGTCGCGGCCTGGCGCGACGATCTTCTTGCACCCAGACATTGGGCCCATTCCTGCTGCACAGCCTCAAGCCTGCGCCGCCTTGATCAGTGCATCAGCCGCCCATTGGTTGATGCTCTTGCCAGCAGCCTGCGCCGCGATGCTGACCGCGGCGTGAACTTCGGGCGCGACGCGAAGCATGAGCTTGCCTGATGCCGGCTTCTCGGGCGCGATGCCGCGCTGTGCGCAGTCGTCCAGATAATCGTCCACCGCCACTTCAAATTCCCTGCGCAGCCCGGCGACAGTTTCACTGTGAAAGCTGATGATCGCATTCACGCCGAGCAGGCGACCGACCAGAATGCCGTCGCGCTCATCAAAGTCGACACGGGCAACATAGCCCCTGTGATGCATGGTGTTCATGGCTTGATGATATCAATTTTTGATATCACCTCATGACTCAAATTGGCACCTGGCAGGCTGTTGAAATACCCCAGGGGGTCGCGCGAGTTGTGGGCACCGCCGGAGGTCCGGAAGATGTTGGCGCTGTCGCCGCTGGGCTGGGGAGCCAAGCGCATCAGCTGGTAGCCGGGTTACAGCCGCGCGGCTGATCCGACTGCTGCGCAAAAACGACAAATCCGGCCGGAGCCGGATTCTGCCAACCACTTGAGTTCATTGAACTTATTGGTCGGGGCGACAGGATTCGAACCTGCGACCCTCTGCTCCCAAAGCAGATGCGCTACCGGACTGCGCCACACCCCGAGCCTGCTATTCTAGGGGACCTCACAACCGCGACCGCGCCGCGCAGGCGTACTTCGTCGTCATGACCGCATCGTTTCGCTCTTACTCGCCCGCGCCGCGCCTGACCTTGTTGGTCGCCGCGGGTGCGGCCGCCGTGCTCGGCGGCGCCTTGTGGCAGCAACACCTGGGGCAGGTTCCCTGCCCCTTGTGCGTGTTGCAGCGCATCGGCTATCTGGTGGTGCTGGGCGGCGCACTGCTCGCATCGGTGCTCGGCGCGCTCGGGCTGCGCGCGCTGGCGCGCGCCGCGGCCACGCTGGGCGTGCTCGGCGCCGCGGGGGGGGTGGGCACCGCGCTCAAGCACGTCTGGCTGGTCTGGCACCCGGGGCAGACCTGCGGGCTCGACCCGCTGGCGCTCAGGATCGATCACTGGACGGTCACGCAGTGGTTTCCGTGGATGTTCCGCGCCG
>JAKAHP010000084.1 GCA_021825505.1 Pseudomonadota bacterium | reverse complement strand
GTGACGCCGGGCGGCCGCAGCAGCCTCCCGGGCACGACGCCGGCGCACGCACGCAGCACCGCAACGAGCCCGCGTCACGCGACGACGGGAGCCGCTGAGCGCGGGGCGCGGCGCGTCAGCCCAGGTCCTTGCGGTACTGGATGAAGCCGGCGTGGCTCGCCACCCGGTCGTACAGCGCGCGCGCCGTCGCGTTGGTGTCGTGCGTGAGCCAGTACACGCGGCTCGCGCCGGCGGCGCGGGCCTGCGCGTACACCGCCTCGATCAGCGCGCGGCCGACGCCGCGGCCGCGTGCGTCGGCCGCGGTGAACAGGTCCTGCAGGTAGCAGTAGGGTCCCGTGGTCCAGCTTGAGCGGTGGTAGAGCGCATGCACCAGCCCCAGCATCCGGCCGGACTCGTCGAACGCCCCGAGCGCGAACATCGGCTCGTCGGCCGCGAGCAGTCGTGCCCAGGTGGTGGCGAACACGGCTTCGCTCATCGCGGTGTCGTAGAAGGTCTGGTAGTCGCGCCACAGCAGGCGCCACGCCGCTTCGTCGGACGCGCCCAGCGGCCGGATCGCCCACGCGTGCGGCACCGTCTGTGTCGCTGTGGCGGCGCGTTCGCGCGCGAGCCGCGCGCGCAGCGCGGCCAGCGATTCGCGCTGCACGCCCTGGGCGTCGTGCTGATCGGCGCCCAGCCAGGCGTCGAACGCGGCCGCCAGCGCCGGCCACTCGCCGTCGGTGATCGAGAACCACGCGGTATCGCGGTTGCGCCCCTTGTAGACCACGGCCTGACGGAACGTTCCCTCGTAGCGGAAGCCCAGCCGCAGCGCGGCCTTGCGCGACGGCGCGTTGAGCGCGTCGCATTTCCACTCGTAGCGCCGGTAGCCCAGCGTGTCGAAGGCATAGCGCATCAGCAGGTACTGGGCTTCGGTCGACGCCGGCGTGCGCTGCAGCGCCGGCGAGAACGCGACCCAGCCGACTTCGATCACGCCGTTGGCCGGGTCGATGCGCATCAGCGCCAGCGTGCCGACGGCACGGCCGCTGGCCGCGTCGATCACCGCGTAATGCAGCGGATCCTCGCTGGCGGCGGCGCTGCGCGCGTGGTCCAGGTAGCTGGCCTCGTCGGCGAACGGGCCGGCCGCCATATAGGTCCAGTCGCGGCCGTCGGGCGCCGCGGCGTAGGCGGCGTACAGCGCGGCGCCATGACGCTGCGCGTCGAGCGCCTCCAGGCGGCAATAGCGCCCGGCCAACGTCACGCGCGCGGGGCGCGGGCGCGGTGTCCAGTCGGGCAGCGGCAGCCCGATGGGCTGCGCATAGGCGTTCGTGGTGTGGGGCAAGTTCGCTCTCGCAATCGGGGCGGCCGGCGGTATGCCGGCCAGATATCCCATCGTAGACGCGACGCAGCGATGCGGACACTGCTAACCTCATTCACGCAACGCTTTGCAACTGGCCTGCTCCGATCGAACCACGCATCGACCAAGACCATGGATCGCCGCCGAATCTCGAACTCACGGGCGTCGCTGTGCCGGCGACGCGTCGGCCCCGGGGGCGCGTGGTGGCTGTTGGCGATAGGGCTCGCATGCCTGTGCCGGCTTGCCGCGGCGGCCGATGCGCGTGTCGTTCGCGTCGGTGTCTACCAGAACCCGCCGAAGATCTTCATGCAGGGCGGACGGATCTCGGGGATTTTCGGCGACATCCTCGACCAGATCGCGAAGCGCGAAGGCTGGCGCATCGTGCCGGTGGCGTGCGAGTGGAACCAGTGCCTGAACGACGTTCAAGCCGGCCGCATCGACCTGATGCCCGATGTCGCATCCACCGTCGAGCGTTCGCGCACGATGGATTTCGGCACGGTGCCGGCGCTGTTCAGCTGGTCCGAGCTCTATCGCCATCCTGGCCAGCGCATCGCCACGGTGCGCGATCTGGCCGGCAAGCGCCTGGCGGTGTTGGCCGGTTCGGTCCAGGAAACCTATCTGAAGAGCTTGCTGCACAACTTCGGAATCCGCGACGTGAGCTTCGTCGCGGTCGACTCGCTGCGCCAGGCCTTCGAGCTGACCGCCGCGGGCAAGGCAGACTGCGTGGCGGCGAACAATTTCTTCGGCGATGCGGCGGCGTTGCGCTATGGCCTGCGCAGCACGCCGGTGATCTTCGATCCGGCACGACTGTATTTCGTCGCGCCGCGCGGCGCGGGGCACCTGCTGCTGCCGCGCATCGACGCCGATCTTGCTGCGTGGCAGTCCGATCCGGGCTCGGTGTACTACGCGATCCTGACCCGGTGGCGTGTCGATGCGCAGCCGGCGAAGATCCCGGTGACGGTGTGGTGGGGCCTGGGCGCGCTCGCCGTGGCCTTGCTGTCAGCCGTCCTGGCCACGCTGTGGCTGCGGCGCGAGGTGCGCCGGCGCACGCGCGAACTGAAGGCCAGCGAGGGCAAGCTCTCGGTGATTCTCGACGAGGTCGGCGCCTACATCTACATCAAGGGGCTCGATCTGCGCTATCAATACGTGAACCAGAAGGTCGCCGAGCGGCTCGGGCGCAGCGCGTCCGACATGCTCGGGCTGCGCGACCAGGACCTGTTCGATGCGCGCATCGCCGAGCAGATCCGCGCCACCGACGAGCGCGTGCTGCGCGAAGGCGCGCGCATCACGCTCGAGGAGCAGACCCTGGACCCGGCGCACCGCTCGCTGCGCACCGTGCTGTCGGTGAAGCAGCCGCTGCGCGACCAGGACGGGCGCATCTACGCGCTGTGCGGCATTTCGACCGACATCACCGACATCAAGCGCTCCGAGCAGCGCATCCGCCACCTGGCGTTCTACGACGCGCTGACCCAGTTGCCGAATCGCACGCTGCTGCTGGAACGCATCCAGCATGCCTTCGCCAGCTACGCGCGCACGCATTCCGACGCCGCGCTGCTGTTCATCGACCTCGACAACTTCAAACTGCTCAACGACACCCTGGGGCACGCCAAGGGCGACCAACTGCTGCAGCGCGTCGCCGAGCGCCTGGGCCGGCACCTGCGCCAGGGCGACACGCTGGCGCGGCTGGGCGGCGACGAGTTCGTGCTGCTGGCGGAGGACCTCGGCCACGATCCCGACGCGGTGACCGCCGCCGTCAAGGTCATTGCCGAGAAGCTCAGGCTCGAACTGGTCGGCGAGCCCGTCGCGCTGGACGGTGTCTCGTACACGATCAGCGCCAGCATCGGCGTGGCGCTGCTGTCGCTGGTCAAGCGCGGCGCCGACGACATGCCCGGCGACGACCTGCTCAAGCGCGCCGATCTGGCGATGTACGAGGCCAAGTCGGCCGGGCGCAACCAGGTCAAATGCTTCGACCCCAGCATGCAGTCGTCGCTCAGCCGTCGCGCCGAACTCGAGGCGCTGCTCAAGGACGGGCTGCGGCTGGGGCAGTTCCGGCTGGCCTACCAGGCCATCGTCGACGAGGCCGGCAGGGTCGTCGGCGCCGAGGCCCTGGCACGCTGGCCGCACCCGGACAAGGGAGCGATCGCGCCGAGCGCGTTCATCGACGCGGCCGAAACCAGCGGCCAGATCATCGCGCTGGGCGAATGGATCCTGCGCATGGCGTGCGCGCAGCTGGCGGCCTGGGGCGAGTCCCCCGCCCACCGCGGGCTGACGCTCTCGGTCAACGTCAGCGCGCGCCAGGTGCACCACCCCGACTTCGTCGCGCAGGTCGCGGGCGCGCTGCAGCAGGCGCACGCCGATCCGGCGCGCCTCGAACTCGAGCTGACCGAATCGGTGTTCGCGCACGACCTTGACGGCGTCGCCGAGAAGATGCGCGCCCTGCAGGCGCTCGGCGTGCGCTTTTCGCTGGACGACTTCGGCACCGGCTATTCGTCCTTGTCCTACTTGAAGCGACTGCCCTTGCACCAGCTCAAGATCGACCAGTCCTTCGTGCGCGAACTGCTCGACGACGCCAACGACGCCGCCATCGTGCGCGCCGTGCTCATGCTCGGCGAAAGCCTGGGGCTCGAGGTCGTGGCCGAGGGCGTCGAAACCGCGGCGCATCACCGCATGCTGCAACGCCTGGGGTGTCGGCGTTTCCAGGGCTATCTGTTCGGGCGACCGGGGCCCGCCGAAAGCGTGCTGCAAGCCGCAGCGGCGCTGGCAGCCGTCGGCTGACGGCACGCGCGTCTCAATGGCTCCAGGCGTCGGCGTGGGTCACCAGCTCGACGTAGACCCGGTGCAGTACCGGCGTGCGCCAATGGCCGCTGGCCTTGGCGGCGCCGATCGCTCCGACCAGCAGCAAGGCGATCGCCGCGGCTGTCGCCGCCGGGCTGGCGATGCGCGCGCGCCAGCGCCGCGCCGCGTCGGGCGCGCGGCGCGGCGGGAGCGCGAACTGCAGACCGTGCTCGACCGGACAGGCCGCCACGCAGCTCATGCAGGCGAGGCATTCGGCCGAGCGCACCTGCGTCAGCCGCTGCACCGGCAGCCCGGCGGGACAGGCGCGGGTGCATTTGCCGCAGTCGATGCAGGCTTGAGCGTCGCGGCGGATCTTCAGCGGGCTGAGCAGCGACACCAGCCCCATCAGCGCGCCGTAGGGGCACAGGTAGCGGCACCAGAAGTTCTGCACCAGCATCGACAGCAGCGCGAGCAAGGCCAGCGACTCGAGCAGCGCCGGCGTGACCTCGCGGAAGAAGTCGAGCAGTTTGACGTCGGCGATGAGGCCGAACGGTGCGTGCATGAACGCGTCGATCGCCCCCGCCGACATCGTGCCGACCGCGACCAGAAAAAAACCCAGCACCAGGTACTTGAGCGCGCGCAGCGGCAGGTCGATCCAGCGCGGCAGCCGGAAGTTGCGCCCGAACAGCGCGCGCCCGGCCTTCCACAGCGCCTCCGACAGCGTGCCGATCGGGCACAGCCACGAGCAGAAGCTGCGTTTGAGCAGCGCGCTGATCGCCACGAAGGCGACGAACAGCACCATCGCGGCCGGGTGGATCGACGGCACGACGCCGGTGGCGAGGAATTCCTTCGTGTTCATCAGCCCGACGATGGGCAGCCAGCCTTCGACCCCGGGCGGGCGTGCCACGGGCATCGGCTGCAAGCCGAGTTCGAGTGCGCGCACCCACAGGTAGAACTGCCAGCCGATCCACCCGTTCAGCGCGACGAACAGCGCCTGCGCGGTGTGGCGCAGCGCCTGCGAGCGCTCCGGCGCGGTGCGCCGGGTGGCTTTGTGCTTCGCGGCTGTGCTGCTGGGGCGCGGTCGGCGCGAGACGCGGATCACCGACTCGCTGACAGCGTCGTCGGCGTGGCGCGCGGTCGCCGGCAGCGCCCGGTTCTCGGGGCAGGTATCGCTCATGGGCGGGCTTCAAAGCGGGACCGCGCTGGCGAAGCGAGGTCTTGAAACGGTAAAAACATTACCACTTTAATCGCCGGCCCCCGGGGGACGGCTTGATCTGGAACAAGACTGCAGCGCGGCGCGCCGACAGCGGCCACGCACCCGTTTGCCCGACGCCGGGCAGGGCCATGGCTAGACACAGCAAAGCGCAAGCCGCAAGATGCGCCGCTAGCCAGCATGGGGGCAGTCGAAGCTCATTGAAGTAAAACATCGTTTGACGTACATCCAAAGGCTCGCCATAATCCGTACAACGATGTTTGACAGGAATACTCGATGGAAGTCGCGCTGAAGAAGATGGGCAACAGCACCGCCGTGGTGATCCCGCCCCCGGTCCTCAAAGACCTTGGCATCAGTGCCGGCCAGCGCCTGACGCTGGACACGACGGCAGACGGCAAGATCGTGCTGACGCCCAAGCGCAAGTACGTGCTGGCCGACATGATCGCGCAGTGCGACCTGAAGGCCGCGCCGCCGGCCGACCTGGCGCTGTGGGATGTGGCTCGACCCGTGGGCGGCGAGGTCATCTGATGGCTGTTTTCGAACGAGGCGACATCGTGAGCGTGCCCCTGGACCCCGCCATCGGCCATGAGCAGCGCGGCACCCGGCCGGCTCTGGTCCTGACCACCAAGGAGTTCAACCGGCTCGGCGATGTTCTGATCGCGCCGATCACCCAGGGCGGCGACTTCGCACGCTACGCCGGCTTTGCTGTGACTCTGACGGGCACTGGCTGCAAGACCCGAGGCGTCGCCTTGGTGAACAAGATTCGCATGCTTGACCTGGCCGCTCGCAAGGCGCGCAAGATCGAGCATGCACCCCAAGAGGTGATCGACGACGCCATCGGGCGTCTCGTCGCCCTGCTGGACTGATCCAGAAATGACTTGAGTTGAAGGACAGGAGATTGCGCATGACACTGCAGGGCGCATGCGCGTTCGTGCTGCTGGGCAGCGCACTGGGCGCCGCGCCGGGCGAGCAGGCGGCTGCGGCGCCACCGCCGCCGAGCGCGATCGTGAGCCGCCTTTACCGCGATTTCAGCGCCGAGGCCGCGGCGCAGGCGTCGGGCGCGGCCGCGTTCATCGACCAGCCGCGCTCGGTGCTGCTGCGCTACCTGACGCCGACGCTGGCCGATCTGCTGCGCCGCGACCGCCGCTGTGCCGCGGCGACGCGCTCGGTCTGCAAGCTCGATTTCATGCCGCTGTGGGACAGCCAGGATGCGCCGACAGGCCCGGTGCGCGTGCGCGCCGGCGCCGGCCCCGGCATCGTCGACGTGCGCATCGGCGCCGGGGCGCAGCCGCGGCTGCTGCGCTACCAGCTGGTCCGCACGCGCGCCGGATGGCGCATCTGCGACATCGGGTACGGCCCCGGCCGGGCCACGTTGCGGCAACTCCTCGGCGGCCGAGCGGGCTGCCGCTGAACCGGGGCGGCGCGCGCCGCTTACTTCGCCAGGCTGAGGATCCAGTCGGCGATCTTGTCGAGGTCGCCGGCGCTGATCGACGGGTGCGCCATCATCATGGTTCCCTTCACCCCGTCCTTGATGCCGGCTTCGACGGATTTCTCGGCGTCGTCCTCGGGCTTGCCAGCGTACTTTTTCGCGATGTCGGTGAAGCTCGGGCCGATCTTGGCGCCCGACACGGCGTGGCAGGTGAAACAGGCGTCGGCCTTGGCCAGCGGCATGCCTGCGGCGGTGTCCCGCGCTTCGCTGGCGTGCGCGGCGGGAACGGCGAAGGTCAGCGCGGCGGCGGCCGCGGCCAGAGCGTGGAGGGCGTAGCGTGGCATGTCGGGTGCGGGTCGTGGGCAGTCGCGGAATGCGAAACTTAGTTATTCATTATCCCGCATATCCGGCCGTGGGCACAGCCCGCACAGCCTTGGGGCTCAGCGCGCCGCGGTGTCGCGCAGCAGTTCGAGCAGGTCCTGGGTCGACGGCAGCGCGGCTTCGCCTTGCTGCTCGGCCAGCACGCTGTCGGCCAGCGCGCGTTTGTCGCGGTGCAGCTCGACGATGCGATCCTCCAGCGTGCCGCGGTTGACCAGTCGGTATACGGTCACCGGGCGCTGCTGACCGATGCGGTGGGCGCGGCCCATGGCCTGCTCCTCGGCGGCCGGGTTCCACCAGGGGTCCATGATCACCACGTAGTCCGCCGCGGTCAGGTTCAGGCCGAAGCCGCCGGCCTTCAGGCTGATCAGGAAGGCGGCGCCGTCGCCGCGCTGGAACGCCTGCACGCGGCGCGTGCGCTCGGCCGCGGGGGTGGCGCCGTCGAGGTACTGATAGTCGATGCCGCTGGTGTCGAGCTCGGCGCGCAGCAGCCCGAGAAAGTCGACGAACTGACTGAACACCAGCACGCGGTGCCGGTTGGCGACGATGTCGCCGACCAGCTCGGCAAAGGCGCGCACCTTCGCGCCGGGGGCGAAGCCCGGAGTGACGAGGCGCGGGTCGCAGGCCGCGCGGCGCAGTTTCGTCAGCTGCGCCAGGATGTGCAGCCGCGCCTGCGGCGCCTGGGCGTGGGCGGCGCTTTCGAGCTCGTCGACCAGGTTGCGTCGCAGCGCTTCGTAGTGCGCCAGCTCGGCGGCGTCGGGCTGCACGCTCAGCGTCAGCTCGGTGCGCTCGGGCAGATCGTCGAGCACCTCGGCCTTGATGCGGCGCAGGATGAACGGTGCGATCAATCGGTGCAGCGTGCGCTGCGCGCCGGCCTGACGCTCGCGCTCGATCGGGTGGGCGAAGCGGGCCTGGAAGCGCGCCAGCGTGCCGAGCAGCCCGGGGTTGCAGAAGTGCATCACCGACCACAGCTCGCTGAGGCGATTCTCCACCGGGGTTCCCGACAGCGCGAGGCGGAAGTCGGCGCGCAGTTCGAACAGGGCCTGGCTGCGCTTGGTCTGCGCGTTCTTCACCGCCTGCGCCTCGTCGGCGACCACGGTATGCCAGGGGCGAGCGGCGAAGGCCTGCGCGTGCTGCTGCAGCAGGGTATAGGAGACGATGACGAGGTCGCCGCCGCCGGCGTCGGCCAGCAGGGCGTCGCGCCCGGGGTCGGCGACGATGCGCGCGTTCAGCGCCGGGGCGAAGCGCCGGCACTCGGCCAGCCAGTTGCCGCACACCGAGGTCGGTGCCACGACCAGCGCGGCGCCGCCGGCCGCGCGCGCACACAGCACGGCCAGCGCCTGCAGCGTCTTGCCCAGCCCCATGTCGTCGGCCAGGCAGGCCCCGAAGCCGGCGTGCGCCAGCCGCATGGCCCAGTTGAAGCCGGCCTCCTGGTAGCCGCGCAACTGCGCCTGCAAGGTGGCGGGCGGGGTGTGGTGCCGGTCCATCGCCTCGCGCAGCGTGTCGACGCGCTGGCGCAGCCACGCGCCGACCTCGCCGCCGGCGCCGTCGACGACGTCGAGCAGCGCGATCGCCGCGGTCGGCGCGACGCGCACGCCGGCGTCCTTGTGCGTGGCGTCGCCGAGCGCGTCGAGCAGCCGCAAGCGCTCGCGCAGCGACTGCGACAACGCCAGGTAGGCGCCTTGGCCCAGGGCCACGAAATGCTGCGCACCCGCTGCGGCGCGCAGCAACTGCTGCAAGTCGACGACCAGGCCCTCGTCGAGGGCCAGCCGGGCGTCGACCTGCAGCCAGTGGCGCGACTGCCGCACCTCGACGCGCAGCGCCGGGGTGTCGGCGCGCAGCACCCGCACCGGCTTGCCCTGCGGCCAGTCGAGCGCCTGCACCGCGGCCAGTCCCGGCAGCACGTCGACCGCGCGCAACGCCGCGTCGGGCTCGTCGAGATCCCATTCCAGTCCTTCGGCGGCCGGATCGAGCTCGGGCAGCGCCTCGAGCACCTGCGCCAGGTGGGCGCGCTCGGCGGCGAGGTCGCGGCTGGTGCTGCACGCCTCGCCGTCGACGGCGGCGATGATGCGGCTGCGCCCCTGGCCGGGAAGCAGCCGCGGGCCGGCCTCGCCCAGCGGGGCGACGACCAGTCGCAGATGCAGGCCGTCGCCCAGCGGCGAGAGCTCGGCGCGCAAGCGGCTCTCGCCGTCGACCGCGCGCGCGTCGCTGTCGACGTCGGCATGCACGTCGAAATGGTGGCCGAGCACGGCCAGCGCGCGCTGCAGCTCGGCTCCGGCCGCGGCCGGAATGCGCGGCTGCGCCTGCAGCAGTCGCGCGGCGCGCAGTTGCGCCGCGGTGTAGCGCACCAGGCGCAGGCGCCGCGCCGATTCGCGCTCCACGCAGATGCCGCGCAGCGCCTCGACCTCGCGCCGCTGCCACTCGGCGACGCCGTAGGGCATGGAGCCGGCCGGCTCGAGCGCGGGCGCGGGGTGCAGGCGCAGCACGACGAACTTGCCGTCGGCACCGCTTTGCGCGCTGGCCTCGAGCCGCGGCGTCGCGCTGATCAGCTCGACCGTGTGCTCGAGGTCGTCGGCCAGCACCAGGTGCGGATGGCCGACCAGCGCGTCGATGGCCTCGGCGCGGTCGAGCGCGAAGGTGCGCGCGTACACGCGATCCTGGTGGATGGCGCGCGCCACGCGTGCGTCGCGGTCCGCCAGGGCCTTGTCGGCGGCCAGCCGCGACAGCGTGACTTCCTTGGGCCGCCCCCAGCCGCGTGCGCCGCGCTTTTGCTCCAGCGGCACGATGGCGTGCAGGCGCCCGTCGGCGGAGACATCCAGGCTCCACAGCAGCCGGCGGTCGGGCGCGTCGCGCGCCGCGTCGGCCTCGGGCACGTCGAGCGCGGCCAGCGCGTGCAGCACCCGCTGCCAGTCGCTGCGTGCCTCCGGCGCGAGTGCGCAGCCGGCGGGCACCGCGTCGCCGGCAAGCAGCGCGCCGGCGCCAGCGAGCTGCCGCGCCACCCAGGTCAGCGCGCAGGCGTC
>JAKAHP010000083.1 GCA_021825505.1 Pseudomonadota bacterium | reverse complement strand
GTCGGCCGCCGGGCCATCGAGCAGCTCGGCAAGGCGAGCATAGACCGCTTCGCGCTCGTGGTGCACGGTGCGCGTCAAGGCCTCGAGCGCCGCGGCATCGCCGCGCGCGTCGTCGAGGCGCTCGCGCCAGTCCATCTGCTGGACCAGGAACTCGGCCGGCATCGCGGTGTTGCGCTCGGCGTCGATCGGCGCGCCACGCAACTCGCACAGATAGGCGGCGCGGTGCAGCGGGTCGCGCAGCGTGCGGTAGGCGCCGTTGATGCGGCTCGACCACTGCAGCGCGACGCGCTGCTGCGCCGCGCCGGCCGCCGCGAAGCGGTCCGGATGCACCGCGGCCTGCAGGCGGCGCCACGCCGCGGTCAGCGCGTCGGCGTCGAGCGCGTAGTGCTGCGGCAGCCCGAACAGCGCGAAATGATCCTGGGCGAATTCGTCGTGCATCGCGAAACGGCGCGCGCGCGGGTCGGCGCTCAGACGCGGAACGATTCGCCGCAGCCGCAGCGGTCGCGTTCGTTCGGGTTGTTGAACTTGAAGCCCTGCTGCAGGCCCTCGCGCACGAAGTCGAGCTCGGTGCCGTCCAGGTAGCTCAGGCTCTTCGGGTCGATCAGCACCTTGACGCCGTGGCTCTCGAATACCACATCGTCGCCTTCCGGCGCGTCGGCATACTCGAGCTTGTACGCCAGGCCCGAGCAGCCGGTGGTCTTCACGCCCAGACGCACGCCGATGCCGCGCCCGCGCTGTTCGAGGAATTTGCCGACGTGGCGCGCAGCGCTTTCGGTCAGGGTCACGCCCATGGTGGTTTCTCCTGCTTCAGGCGGCGGCCTGCGCGGCCGGGCTGGTGGCGTCGGCTTGCGCGGCCACGCCGCCGTTGCGCGCACGGTAGTCGCGCACCGCGGCCTTGATCGCGTCCTCGGCCAGGATCGAGCAATGGATCTTCACCGGGGGCAGCGCCAGTTCCTCGGCGATGTCGGTGTTGCGGATGGTCATCGCGTCGTCCAGCGTCTTGCCCTTGACCCATTCGGTGACCAGCGACGACGATGCGATCGCCGAGCCGCAGCCGTAGGTCTTGAAGCGCGCGTCCTCGATGACGCCGTCAGCGCCGACCTTGATCTGCAGCTTCATCACGTCGCCGCAGGCCGGCGCGCCGACCATGCCGGTGCCCACGCTGGGGTCGTCCTTCGCGAACGAGCCGACGTTGCGCGGATTTTCGTAGTGGTCGATTACCTTGTCACTGTAGGCCATGATGCCCTCCTGTCTTCAGTCCGATGGCCGCGCCACACTCCGCCGCGGCCCGCGGCGAGCGGCTCAATGCGCCGCCCATTCGATCGTGTTCAGGTCGATTCCGTCCTGGTGCATTTCCCACAACGGCGAGAGTTCGCGCAGCTTCGCGACTTTTTCCTTCAGCAAGCTGACGGCCTCGTCGATGTCCTTCTCGGTCGTGAAGCGGCCGATCGTGATGCGCAGCGACGAATGCGCGAGCTCGTCGCTGCGCCCCAGCGCGCGCAACACGTACGACGGCTCCAGGCTGGCCGAGGTACAGGCCGAGCCGCTCGACACCGCGATGCCCTTGATCGCCATGATCAACGACTCGCCTTCGACGAAATTGAAGCTCGCATTGACGTTGTGCGGCACGCGACGCTCGAGATCGCCGTTGATGTAGACCTCGTCGATTTCGCCCAGCCCCTTGAGCAGGCGCGTCTGCAACATGCGGATGCGTTCGATCTCGGTGCCCATCTCGAGCTTGGCGAGGCGATAGGCTTCGCCCATGCCGACGATCTGGTGCGTGGGCAGCGTGCCCGAGCGCATGCCGCGCTCATGGCCGCCGCCGTGCATCTGCGCCTCGATGCGCACACGCGGCTTGCGCCGCACGAACAGCGCGCCGATGCCCTTCGGTCCGTAGGTCTTGTGCGAGGCCAGGCTCATCAGGTCGATCGGGCTGTTCTTCAGGTCGATCAGGACCTTGCCGGTGGCCTGCGCGCCGTCGACGTGGAAGATCACGCCGCGTTCGCGGCAGATCGAACCGATCGCGTGCACGTCCTGGATCACGCCGATCTCGTTGTTGACCAGCAGAACCGAGGCCAGGATGGTGTCCGGGCGCAGCGCCGCCTTGAACGCTTCGAGATCGAGCAGCCCGTCGGGCTGGACATCCAGATAGGTGACGTCGAAGCCCTGCCGCTCGAGTTCACGGCAGCTGTCGAGCACGGCCTTGTGCTCGGTCTTCAGCGTCACGATGTGCTTGCCACGGCCCTGGTAGAAATGCGCCGCACCTTTCAGCGCCAGGTTGATCGACTCGGTCGCACCCGACGTCCACACCAGTTCCTTCGGGTCACAGTTGACCAGGTCGGCGACCTGGGCGCGCGCCTGCTCGACCGCCTCCTCGGCTTCCCAGCCCCAGGCGTGGCTGCGCGACGCCGGGTTGCCGAAGTGCTCGCTCAGCCACGGGATCATCGCCTGCACGACGCGCGGGTCGACCGGGCTGGTCGCGCCGTAGTCCATGTAGATCGGGAAATGCGGGGTCTGTGACATGGTTCGTGTTCCGTTCGGCGCGGGCGCGTCAGCCGCCCGCGCGTTGCATCGCTTCAGTTCAGGTTCTGCGCCAGATTGAACACCGAGTTCGGCGCTCGCACCTTGGTCGGCTTGGCGGCCGGCATCGGGGCCACCGGCTTGCGCACGACGGCCACTTCCTCGACCGCGACGCCGGCGCTCAGGTTCTGGTCAACCATGTGCTTGAGCGTGACCGAGTCGAGGAATTCGACCATGCGCGTGTTCAGCGCGGCCCACAGGTCGTGGGTCATGCAGCGCCCGTCGCCTTCGTCGCCATTGCAGTTGCCTTTGCCGCCGCACTGCGTCGCGTCGAGCGGCTCGTCGACCGCGATGATCACGTCGGCGATGCTGATCGATTCGGGCTTGCGCGCCAGACTGTAGCCGCCGCCGGGGCCGCGCACCGACTCGACGAGTTCGTGCCGCCGCAGCTTGCCGAACAACTGTTCCAGATAGGACAACGAGATATGCTGGCGCTGGCTGATGCTGGCGAGCGTTACCGGGCCCAGATGCTGGCGCATTGCCACATCGATCATCGCCGTCACGGCAAATCGTCCCTTGGTCGTCAGTCGCATGGTGGTCTCCAGAAGGAAGGCGAGCGCGGCGCCCGGTTCGCCCGGTGTGCGTCGACGCTCAATACCTGACGAATTCAGTTGGACTTTACATTAACCCAACTGAATTTGTCAACTAATAGGGGCATTTCGTGGCCCTGGCCTCGCGGCCACGCCCGACAATCCCCAGCTTCCTCAGATCACCGGCAAGACCCCAAGTTCCGCGCGGCCTTCGATGATTGCGCGGCAGGCGCGGGAAGGCGCCGAATCAACAACCAAACAACAGCGGATCGACTGCGCCAGCAGTTATGGAAAGTCCGATAGCCACGTCATCATTCAGCTGTTTCACTACGACATTGAATTCAATCAAGTTGAAATTTCGATGCGACTGACCCTCCGACAACTCGATGTGATGGCCGCCGTGGCGCGCAGCGGCAGCACCACCGAGGCCGGCCGCCAGCTTGCGCTGTCGCAGTCGGCGGTCAGCGCCGCGCTCGGCGAGCTCGAGTCGCAGCTCGGCAACCGGCTGTTCGACCGCGTCGGCAAGCGCGTCGTGCTCAACGACTGCGGGCGCCTGCTGCTGCCGCGTGCGCTGGCGCTGCTCGACCAGGTGCGCGACATCGAACAATTGTTCAACGAAGGCGGCGCGGCGCTGCGCGTGGCCGCGAGCACGACCATCGGCAACTATCTGATGCCGGCGGTGCTGGCGGCGTTCGAGCGCGACTGGCCGCGCGCGCAGGTGCAGCTCGAAGTCGGCAACACCGCCGACGTGATCGAGGCGGTCGCGCAGTACCGTGCCGACCTCGGTTTCATCGAGGGCGGCTGCCACGACGCGGCGCTCGAGGTGCACCCCTGGCTGGGCGACCGCCTCGCGGTCGTCGCGTCGCCGCAGCACGCGCTGGCGCAGCGCCCGGTGTCGGTCGACGAACTGGCCGCGGCACGCTGGATCCTGCGCGAGCCCGGATCCGGTACGCGCGAAACCGTCGAGGCGCTGTTGCTGCCGCACCTGCGACGCTTCGGCACGACGATGCACCTGGGCAATTCGGAAGCGATCAAGCACGCGGTGGCCGAGCGCTTGGGCATCAGCTGCCTGCCGCTGCGCGTGGTGCGCGACATGCTCGACAGCGGTCGGCTGGTGCGCCTGGACGCCGGCCTGCCGCCGCTGGAGCGGCGGCTGTACCGGATCCACGCGCGCGGCAAGGTGTTCTCGACCGCGCTGCAGCGCTTCAGCGACCACTGCGACGCGTGGCACGACGCCGGCTGAGCGGCGGCCGAACGCCAGCGCCCACGCGCCGCGCTTCTATCATCTGCGCATGGACACGCAGACTTCCCCTACCCCACGCCTGACCTCGCTGTCGCACGGCGGCGGCTGCGGCTGCAAGATCGCCCCCGGCGTACTCGACGCGATCCTGCGCGCACAGCCGCTGTTCCAGCCGCCCGAGGCGCTGCTGGTGGGCACCGAGACCGCCGACGACGCCGCGGTCTACCGCCTCAACGACGAGCAGGCGCTGATCGCGACCACCGATTTCTTCATGCCCATCGTCGACGCGCCCGAGGACTTCGGCGCGATCGCGGCGACCAATGCGCTGTCGGACGTGTACGCGATGGGCGGGCGCCCGATCATGGCACTGGCCATCGTCGGCATGCCGCTGGCCGCGCTGCCGCTCGACACCATCGGCGCGATCCTGCGCGGCGGCCAGCAGGTGTGCGCGCGCGCCGGCATTCCGGTGGCCGGCGGCCATTCGATCGATTCGGTCGAGCCGATCTACGGTCTGGCGGTGCTCGGGCTGGCGCATCCGTCGCGCATCCGGCGCAATCGCGACGCGCGCGCCGGCGACCTGCTCGTGCTGGGCAAGCCGCTGGGCGTGGGCGTGATGTCGGCGGCGCTGAAGAAGGACGCGCTCGACGCCGCCGGCTACCGGCTGATGCTGGAGACGACGACGCGGCTGAACACGCCGGGGCCGCGCCTGGCCGAGCTCGACGGCGTGCACGCGATGACCGACGTGACCGGTTTCGGCCTGCTCGGGCACACGCTGGAGATGTGCCGCGGCGCCGGCTTGCGCGCGCGCCTCGACGTGGCCGCGGTGCCGCTGCTGGACGGCGTGCGCGAACTGGCCGCGCGCGGCATGGTCACCGGCGCGTCGACACGCAACTGGGCCAGCTACGGCGAGCGCGTCGACCTGGCCGGCGCCGACGCGCTGACGCGCGCGCTGCTGACCGACCCGCAGACTTCGGGCGGGCTGCTGGTCAGTTGTGCGCCGGAAGCTGTCGATGCGGTGCTCGGCGTGCTGCGCGACGAGGGCTTCGATCAGGCCGCGGTGGTCGGCGGGTTCGAGACCGGCGAGGCCGGCGTGCGGCTGGCCTGAGCGTCGCCCTCGGCGGCGATCAGCATCGCCTTGCGCGCCAGCCCCCAGCGGTAGCCGGCGAGCGCGGCGCCGTCGCGGATCACGCGGTGGCAGGGAATCAGCATCGCCAGCGGATTGGCGGCGACCGCGCCGGCCACCGCGCGCACCGCGTCGGGGCGGCCGAGCGCGCGCGCCAGTTGCGCGTAGCTCACCAGCGCGCCGGCGGGCAGCTGCAGCAAGGCCTGCCAGACGCGCAGCCGAAAATGACTGGCCGCCACGTGCAGCGTGCCGCGACCGTGCAGCGCGGCGTCGACCAGCGGCGCCAGCAGCGCGTCGTCGCGCCGCCAGCGTGCGCGCGGCCACTGCGCGCGCAGCGCCTGCAGCAGCGCATCGTGGTCGCGCGCGGCATCGCCGACGAATTCGAGCGCGCACAGTCCCTGCCCGGTCCAGGCCGCGAACAGCGCGCCCACCGGCGTATCGACCAGGCCGGTGACGATCTCGAGCCCCTCGCCGCGCCGGCGCGCCTGCGCCGGCGTCATGCCTTCGGCATGCACCAGCAATTCATGCGCCCGTCCGGGCCCCGACAGCCCGGCGCTGAGCGCGGCCTCGAGCACCGCCTCGCCGTCGCGCAGCGCGGCCAGCAGCCGCTCCTTGGCCAGCAGTTGGGCGAAGCGCTTCGGGCTCAGGCCGGTGCAGGCGACGAATTCGCGCTGCAGATGGCTGGCGCTGATGCCGAGCGCGGCGGCGAGTTCGGCCAGCGGCGGTGCCGGCGCGCACTGCAGCAGGCGTTCGACGGTTTGCGCGCTGCGACGCAGCGCGGCGGGGCTGGGCGAGTTCATGCCCGGCACTGTAGCCGCGGCGCGCACGCCGCGCATTCCGATTCTTGCGCGCTGCGGCCACGCCGCGCACCGGGGACGTACCCGGTGCGCGGCGACCGGCTCAGGCGCCGTCGCCTTGCAGGTAGTCGGACAGCGGCGGGCACGCGCACTGCAGGTTGCGGTCACCCCAGACGTTGTCGACACGGCCGACCGGAACCCAGTACTTGTGCGCGCGCAGCCCCGGCAGCGGGTAGGCCGCCTGCTCGCGCCCATAGGGGTGCGGCCAGTCGGCCTTGAGCAGGGCCTGCGCGGTGAACGGCGCCGCCTTGAGCGGATGGTCGTCGCGCGGCCAGCGGCCCTGCTCGACCGCGGCGATCTCGTCGCGGATCGCGATCATCGCGTCGATGAATCGGTCGAGTTCGACCAGCGGCTCGCTCTCGGTGGGCTCGACCATCAGCGTGCCGGGCACCGGGAAGCTCATCGTCGGCGCGTGGAAGCCGTAGTCGATCAGGCGTTTGGCGACGTCCTCGTTGCTCACGCCGCTGCTGTCCTTGAAACCGCGCAGGTCGAGGATGCACTCGTGCGCGACGTGGCCGCCGGCGCCGCTGTACAGCACCGGGTAGTGTTCGCCGAGGCGCCGCGCCAGGTAGTTGGCGCTGAGGATGGCCACCGCGCTGGCCGCGGTCAGCCCTTCGGCGCCCATCATGCGGATGTACATCCAGGTGATCGGCAGCACCGAGGCGTTGCCCAGCGCCGCGGCGCTGACCGCGCCGACCGGGCGCGACGCGTCGCCCCAGCCGGGCAGGAACGGCGCCAGGTGCGAACGCACCGCGACCGGGCCCACGCCGGGACCGCCGCCGCCGTGCGGAATGCAGAAGGTCTTGTGCAGGTTCAGGTGCGAGACGTCGGCACCGAACTCGGGCGGGCTGGCCAGCCCGACCATCGCGTTCATGTTGGCGCCGTCCACGTAGACCTGGCCGCCGTGCTCGTGCACGATGTCGCAGATCTCGCGCACGCCGGGCTCGAACACGCCGTGCGTCGACGGGTAGGTGATCATGCACGCGGCCAGCTGCGCCGCATGCGCGGCGGCCTTGGCGCGCAGGTCGTCGAGGTCGACGCTGCCGTGCGCGTCGCAGGCGACGACGACCACGCGCATGCCGGCCATCTGCGCCGACGCCGGGTTGGTGCCGTGCGCCGACGACGGAATCAGGCATACGTCGCGCTGCGCCTCGCCGCGGCTGGCGTGCCAGGCGCGGATCGCCAGCAGCCCGGCGTATTCGCCCTGCGAGCCGGCGTTGGGCTGCAGGCTGACCGCGTCGTAGCCGGTGGCCGCCGCCAGCCACTGCTCGAGGTCGGCGGCCAGACGGGCGTAGCCGCGCGTCTGCTCGGCCGGCGCGAACGGGTGGATCGCGGCGAACTCGGGCCAGGTGATCGGCAGCATCTCGGCGGTGGCGTTGAGCTTCATCGTGCACGAGCCCAGCGGGATCATCGCGCGATCGAGCGCGATGTCCTTGTCGGCCAGCCGGCGCAGGTAGCGCAGCATCTCGGTTTCGCTGCCGTGGCTGTTGAACACCGGATGCGTCAGGTAGGCGCTGCTGCGCGCCAGCTGCTGCGGGTAGCGCGGCGCCGGCACCGCGTCGAAATCGATCGCGCCGGGCGCGACGCCGCGTGCCGCGGCGAACACGCCGAGCAAGGCGTCGAGGTCCGCGCGCGTGACGGTCTCGTCGAGCGTGACGCCGACCACGCCGGCGCCGGCGTCGCGCAGGTTGATGCCGGCGGCGTGCGCCGCCGCATGCACCGCCGCGGCATGCTCGCCGCCACGCACCGCCAGCGTGTCGAAGAATGCCTTGTGCACCAGCGCCCAGCCTTGCGCGCGCAGCGCATCGGCGAGCAGCGCGGTGTAGGCGTGCACGCGCTGCGCGATGCGCGCCAGGCCCTGCGGGCCGTGGTAGACGGCGTACATGCTGGCGATCACCGCCGGCAGCACCTGCGCGGTGCAGATGTTGCTCGTCGCCTTCTCGCGCCGGATGTGCTGCTCGCGCGTCTGCAGCGCCAGGCGCAGCGCCGGCTCGCCGTGCGCGTCGACGCTGACGCCGACCAGGCGCCCGGGCATCTGCCGCTTGAGCGCGTCGCGCACCGCCATGTAGGCGGCGTGCGGGCCGCCGAAGCCCAGCGGCAGACCGAAGCGCTGCGTGCTGCCCACCGCGATGTCGGCACCGAGCTCGCCCGGCGGCGTCAGCACGGTCAGCGCGAGGATGTCGGCCGCGACGATGACCAGCGCGCCGCGCTGGTGCGCCGCGGCGATCAGCTCGCGCCAGTCGTGCACCCCGCCGTCGACCCCGGGGTATTGCAGCAGCACCGCCGCATGGTCGGCCTGCGCCGCCTGCGCGGCCGGGCCGACGACGACGTCGAGCCCCAGCGGCTGCGCCCGCGTGCGCAGCACCTCGAGGGTCTGCGGCAGCAGGTCGTCGGCCGCGTACACGCTGCGCGCGGCGCTCTTGCCGGCACGCAGCGCCAGCGTCATCGCCTCGGCCGCCGCGGTGGCCTCGTCGAGCATCGACGCATTGGCCACGTCGAGCGCGGTGAGGTCGGCGATCATGGTCTGGAAGTTGATCAGCGCTTCCAGCCGACCCTGGCTGATCTCGGGCTGGTACGGCGTGTACGCGGTGTACCAGGCCGGGTTCTCGAGCACGTTGCGCTGGATGACCCCGGGCAGCAGCGCGCCGCAATAGCCCTGGCCGATGAAGTTGCGCATCACGCGGTTGCCGGCGGCGATCTCGCGCAGCTCGGCCAGCGCGCTCTCCTCGCCGACGGCGTCGGGCAGGACGAAGTCGCGGCGGCGGCGCAAGGCGTCGGGGATGACGGCGCGCAGCATCGCGTCGAGGTCGGCGTGGCCGAGCATTTGCAGCATCAGCTGCTGCTCTTCAGCGCTGGGACCGATGTGACGGCGGCGGAACGCGGCGGCGTCTTCGAGTTCGGCAAGGGTCGGGGTGTGGGACATGGCGGTGCGGGAAAAGACGGGCTGGATCAGGCGCCTTGCAGCAGCTTCTGGTAGGCGGCCTCGTCGAGCAGGGCGTCGAACTCGGCGGCATCGCTGGGGCGCATGCGGAAGAACCAGCCGGCGCCCTGCGGGTCGCTGTTGGCCAGCGACGGATCGGCGACCAGCGCGTCGTTGCCGGCGACGACTTCGCCCGACAGCGGCATGTAGACGTCGGCTGCGGCCTTCACCGACTCGACGACGCCGGCGGCGTCCTTCTGCGCGTAGCTTTGCCCGACCGCGGGCAGCTCGACGAAGACGACGTCGCCGAGCGCGTCCTGCGCGTGCGTGGTGATGCCGACGGTCGCGGTGCCGTCGGCCTCGAGACGGACCCATTCGTGGTCGGGGGTGTATTTGACGGTCATGGTGGACTCCGGTTGCAAGACTGCTGGAAGAAAACGGTTCAGGCGCGCAGATACCGATGCGCGACGAAGGGCATGTCGACGACTTCGATCGGCACGCGGCGCCCGCGCACCAGCGCCCACAGGCGGCTGCCGGTGGCGGCCAGCGCGCGGTCGACATAGCCCATCGCCACCGGCGCGTCGGCACTGGGGGTGAGGCTGCCGCTGGTCACGCGGCCGACCGCAGCGCCGTCGTCGCCAACCAGCTCGGCGCCTTCGCGCACCGGCACGCGTTCGAGCGCGCGCAGCCCGACGCGGCGGCGCGCCACGCTGGCCGGATCGTCGAGTTGCGCGAGGATGCGCTCGGCGCCAGGGAAGCCCCCGGCACGCGCGCCGCCGCTGCGCCGCACTTTCTGCATGGCCCACTGCAGGCTGGCCTCGACCGGCGTGGTGTCGCGGTCCATGTCGTGGCCGTACAGGCACAAGCCGGCTTCCAGGCGCAGGCTGTCGCGTGCGCCCAGGCCGACCGGGGCCACGCCGGGCTGCTCCAGCAGCGCGCGCGCCAGCGCCGGCGCCGCGGCGCCGTCGACCGAAATCTCGAAACCGTCCTCGCCGGTGTACCCGCTGCGACTGACGAACACGCGGCCACCTCCGAGCGT
>JAKAHP010000082.1 GCA_021825505.1 Pseudomonadota bacterium | reverse complement strand
GGCAGCGGCAGCGCGAGCAGGGTTTCGATGCGTTCCGGGGTCCAGGTCGGGGTCATGTCTTGGTTCAGTTCGGGTTCCAGGAGGGTTTGCGCCGGCTCAGGAAGGCGTCGATGCCTTCGCGGCCGTCGCGGCTGGCGCGCGCTTCGGCGATGCGCTCGGCGGTGTCGGCCAGCAGTGCCTCGCCGGTGCCGCGGTAGTTGCAGTCGGCCAGCAGCCGCTTGGCCGCGGCCAGCGCCTGCGGCGACGCCGCATGCAGCGCATCCAGCCATTGTTGCACCCGCGCGTCGAGCGCGGCGAGGTCGGCGGCGACCTCGTGCACCAGGCCGATGCGCGCCGCGGTGGCGGCGTCGAACACTTCGGCGCCGAGCGTGTAGCGCTGCGCGGCGCGCGCGCCGATCGCGCGCAGCACGTGCGGCATGATGGTCGCCGGGATCAGACCGAGCTTGACTTCGCTGAGGCAGAACCGGGCGCCGTCCAGCGCCACCGCGAAGTCGCAGGCGGCAACCAGGCCGACGCCGCCGGCGAAGGCGTCGCCGTGCACGCGCGCGACCACCGGCAGCGGGCACTCGGCGATCGCGCGCAGCATGCGCGCCAGGCGCATCGCGTCGTCGCGGTTGGCGGTGTCGTCCCAGCTCGACATGGCCCGCATGTAGTTCAGGTCGGCGCCGGCGCAGAACGCCGGCCCCTGCGCGTCGAGCACGATCGCGCGCAGCGCCGCGTCGCGCGGCAGTTCGACGAAGGCGGCGTGCAGCGCGGCGATGGTCTCGGCGTCGAAGGCGTTGCGCACCGCGGGGCGCGCCAGCGTGACGCGCGCCACGCTGACGTCGCGCGTGAGCAGGATCGGGGTGGTCATCGTCGCCCCCTTCACATGCGGAACACGCCGAAGCGGGTTTGCGGAATCGGCGCGTTGAGCGACGCCGACAGGCCCAGCGCGAGCACGCGGCGGGTGTCGGCCGGGTCGATGACGCCGTCGTCCCACAGCCGCGCTGTCGAGTAATAGGGGTTGCCCTGGGCTTCGTACTGGGCGCGGATCGGCGCCTTGAACGCCTCCTCGTCGTCGGCGCTCCAGCTGCCGCCACGCGCCTCCAGGCCGTCGCGGCGCACCGTCGCCAGCACGCTGGCGGCCTGTTCGCCGCCCATCACGCTGATGCGCGCGTTGGGCCACATCCACAGCTGGCGCGGGCCGTAGGCGCGGCCGCACATGCCGTAGTTGCCGGCGCCGAAGCTGCCACCGACGATCACGGTGAACTTCGGCACCGCGGCGCAGGCCACCGCGGTGACCATCTTGGCGCCGTTGCGCGCGATGCCTTCGTTCTCGGCCTTGCGGCCGATCATGAAGCCGGTGATGTTCTGCAGGAACACCAGCGGGATGCCGCGCTGACAGCACAGTTCGACGAAATGGGCGCCCTTCAGCGCCGATTCGGAGAACAGGATTCCGTTGTTGGCGATGATGCCCACCGGCATGCCCTCGATGTGGGCGAAGCCGCACACCAGCGTGGTGCCGTAGCGCGCCTTGAACTCGTCGAATTCGCTGGCGTCGACCAGGCGCGCGATCAGTTCGCGCGCGTCGAGCGGTTTGCGCAGGTCCAGCGGCGCCAGCGCGCGCAGCTGCTCGACCGGGTAGGCCGGCGCGCGCGCCGGGCGCAATTCCAGCGCCGCCGCCTTCGGGCGTCGCGGCAGGTGGCCGACGATGCGCCGCGCGATGCGCAGCGCGTCGTCGTCGTCGTGCGCGAAATGATCGGCCACGCCCGACAGCCGGGTGTGCACGTCGGCGCCGCCGAGGTCCTCGGCGCTGACCACCTCGCCGATCGCCGCCTTCACCAGCGGCGGGCCGGCCAGGAAGATCGTGCCCTGCTGGCGCACGATGATCGATTCGTCGCTCATCGCCGGCACGTAGGCGCCACCGGCGGTGCATGAGCCCATGACCACGGCGATCTGCGCGATGCCCTCGGCGCTCATTTGCGCCTGGTTGTAGAAGATGCGCCCGAAGTGGTCGCGGTCGGGGAACACTTCGTCCTGGTTGGGCAAGTTGGCGCCGCCCGAATCGACCAGGTAAATGCAGCTCAGCCGGTTCTCGCGAGCGATGTCCTGCGCGCGCAAGTGCTTCTTCACCGTCATCGGGTAGTAGGTGCCGCCCTTGACGGTGGCGTCGTTGCACACGATCACGCATTCGTGGCCGGCGACGCGGCCGATGCCGGTGATGATGCCGGCGCCGGGCGCCGCGTCGTCGTACATCCCCAGCGCGGCCAGCGCCGAGAACTCGAGGAAGGGCGTGCCCGGGTCGAGCAGGCGCGCGATGCGCTCGCGCGGCAGCAGCTTGCCGCGCGCGACATGCTTGGCGCGCGCGGCGTCGCCGCCGCCGGCGGCCACGCGCGCGAGCTGCGCGTCGAGCTCGGCGAGCAGCTCGCGCATGCCGTCGAGGTTGGACTGCTGGGCGTGCAGGTCGATGCGGGATTCGAGAACGGGCATGGTGGTATCAGGCGGTCTTGTCTTCGTGCAGGCCGAGCTCGGCCTTCATCACGTCGCGGATCTTGAACTTCTGCACCTTGCCGGTGATGGTCAGCGGGAAGGTCTGCACGAAGCGAATGTGGCGGGGAATCTTGTAGTGCGCGATCTGCCCCTGGCAGAACGCGCGGATGTCGTCGGCGGTCGGCTCGGTGCCGGCCTTGGGGATGATCCACGCGCACAGTTCCTCGCCGTACTTGCGGTCGGGCACACCGACCACCTGCACGTCCTGCACCATCGGATGGCGGTAGAGGAACTCCTCGATTTCGCGCGGATAGACGTTCTCGCCGCCGCGGATCACCATGTCCTTGATGCGGCCGACGATGTTGACGTAGCCCTCGGCGTCCATCGTCGCCAGGTCGCCGGTATGCATCCAGCGCTCGGCGTCGATCGCCTCGTGCGTCTTCTCCTCGTCGCCCCAGTAGCCGTGCATCACCGAGTAGCCGCGCGTGCACAGCTCGCCGGGCACGCCGGGCGCCACCGTGGCGCCGGTCTCGGGGTCGACGATCTTGACCTCGAGGTGCGGCTGCACCAGGCCGACGGTGCTGACGCGCCGGTCCAGCGGCGTGTCGGTCGAGCTCTGGCAGCTCACCGGGGCGGTCTCGGTCATGCCGTAGGCGATGGTGATTTCCGACAGGTGCATGTCGCGCACGACGCGCTTCATCACCTCGATCGGGCAGGGGCTGCCGGCCATGATGCCGGTGCGCAGCGTGCTCAGGTCGAATTCCTTGAAGCGCGGATGGTCGAGCATCGCGATGAACATCGTCGGCACGCCGTGCAGCCCGGTGCAGCGCTCGGCCTGCACCGCCTCGAGCGTGAGCAGCGGATCGAAGGCGTCGTTCGGGTAGACGATGGTGGCGCCGTGGGTCAGGCAGGCCAGGTTGCCCAGCACCATGCCGAAGCAGTGGTACAGCGGCACCGGGATGCACAGACGATCGTCGGCGGTGAGTTTCATCGCTTCGCCGATGAAATAGCCGTTGTTCAGGATGTTGCTGTGGGTCAGCGTGGCACCCTTCGGAAAGCCCGTGGTGCCGCTGGTGAACTGGATGTTGATCGGGTCGTGGCAGTCCAGCGTCGCGGCCGCGGCGGCTACCGCCGGATCGTCGGCGTCGCCCTGCGCGATCCAGTCGGAGAAACGCAGCATGCCGGGTTCGGCGGCCTCGCCCAGCTGCACCACCAGACGCAGCTCGGGCAGGCGCGCGGCGCGCAGCTCGCCCGGCGCGCAACTGGCCAGCTCGGGCGCCAGCTCGCGCAGCATCGCCAGGTAGTCGCTGCTCTTGAACGCGGTCATCGTGACCAGCGCGCGGCAGCCGACCTTGTTCAGCGCGTACTCGACCTCCGCGGTGCGGTAGGCCGGGTTGATGTTGACCAGGATGATGCCGGCCTTCGCGGTGGCCAGCTGCATCAGCACCCACTCGACGCAGTTGTGCGCCCAGATGCCGACGCGGTCGCCGCGCGACAGGCCACCGCGCAGCATGCTCGAGGCCAGCCGGTCGACTTCGCGCTTGAGCTCGGTGTAGCTCAGGCGGCGGCTCTGGTGGCGCGCGATCAGCGCGTCGCGCGCGCCCTGGCGGGCGGCCATCGCGTCGAAGAAATCGCCGATGGTCTGCGTCAGCAAGGGCTGACGCTGTTCGCCGCACGAGTAGCTGGTGGTCAGAAGGTCGCGCATCAAAGTCTCCCTGTAGTCGGTCTGTGTCGCGAGATGGAATCGGGTCGGGCCTGGGGCCTGGGGCTAGGGCTTGGGCCTAGAAGCGCGCCTGCAGCCAGCGCTCGAGCTGGGGCAGGCGATCGACGCCCCAGAACGCCTCGTCATCGACGACGAAGAACGGCGCGCCGCACACGCCGGCGCCCAGCGCGCGCTCGACGTTGGCGCGCAGCGCGGCCTTGACCTGCGCGTCTGCGCAGAACGCGTCGATGCGCTCGGCGCTCAGCCCCAGCTCGGCGCCGAGCGCGTGCAGCACCGGCATGTCGGCGACGTTGCGCCCCTGCGTGAAATAGGCGTCGAACACGGCGTGGATCCACGGCGTGGCCAGCGCGGGCTGTTCGCGCTGCAGCGCCAGCGCGACGCGCGCGGCCTGGTGCGTGGCGATCGGGAACGGTTGTGGCACGCGGAACGGCACGCCGTGATAGCGCGCCGAGCGCTGCATGTCGTGCAGCGCGTAATCGCCCTTGAGCGGCTGCTCCACCAGCGGGCGCGCGCCGGTGGCGGCGAACACCGGGCCGAGCAGCATCGGCACCCACTCGATGCCGCGGTCGTGGCGCGCGGCGATGTCCTCGATCAGCCGGCTGGCCAGGTAGGCGTAGGGCGACGAGAAATCGAAGTACAGCGTGATCGGCGATACCGGCATCGCGGTCTCCTGCGGGTGGGGGTTGGATTACAGCGAACGCGCGATCAGGATCTTCTGCACGTCGCTGGTGCCTTCGTAGATCTGGCACACGCGAACGTCGCGCCAGATGCGCTCGACCGGGAAGTCCTCGACGTAGCCGTAGCCGCCGTGGATCTGCATCGCGTCGCTGCACACGCGCTCGGCCATTTCGCTGGCGTTGAGCTTGGCCATCGCCGCTTCGGTCAGGCACGGCTGGCCGGCGTCCTTCAGGCTCGCCGCGTGCCACAGCAGCTGGCGCGCGGCCTCGACGCGGGTGGCCATCTCGGCCAGCCGGAACTGCACCGCCTGGTGCTCGAAGATCGGGCGGCCGAACGCGCTGCGCTCGTGCGCGTAGCGCTGCGCCGCCTCCAGCGCGGCGCGCGCCATGCCGACCGATTGCGCGGCGATGCCGATGCGTCCGCCCTCGAGCCCCGACAGCGCGATGCGGTAGCCGTCGCCCTCGGCGCCGAGGCGCGCCGCCAGCGGCACGCGGCAGCCGTCGAAGCGGATCTGCGCGGTGTCGCTGCTCGACTGTCCGGCCTTGCTCTCGATGCGTTCGACGACATAGCCGGGGGTGTCGGTCGGCACCAGGAAGGCGCTCAGGCCCTTCTTGCCGGCGGCGCGGTCGGTGGCGGCGATGACGATCGCCACCGCGCCGTTGGCGCCGCTGGTGATGAACTGCTTGACGCCGTCGAGCACGTAGTGCTCGCCGTCGCGCCGCGCTGTCGTGCGCAGGTTGGACGCGTCGGAGCCGGCCTGCGGCTCGGTCAGCGCGAACGCGCCGATCGCCTCGCCGCGTGCCAGGGGCTTGAGCCAGCGCTCGCGCTGCGCGTCGTCGGCCGCCGACATCAGGATCGAGCACACCGGGCAGTTGTTGACGCTGACGATGGTGCTGGTGGCGCCGTCGCCGGCGGCGATCTCTTCCAGCGCCAGCGCCAGTGCCAGGTAGTCGAGCCCGGCGCCGTCCCACTGCGTGGGCACCGCGATGCCCAGGCAGCCCAGCTGCCCGAGACCGCGCAGCGCCTCGCGCGGGAACTGCCGCGCGCGCGCCCATTCGGCGGCGTGCGGCGCGATTTCGGCGCGCACGTAGTCGCGCACCGCGTCGCGGATCATCGCGTGGTCGGCGTCGAGCAGCATCGCGCGGGCCTCCGTCAGATCAGCTCGATGGCCATCGCGGTGGCCTCGCCGCCGCCGATGCACAGCGCCGCGACGCCGCGCCGTGCGCCGCGCTGGCGCATCGCGCCCAGCAGCGTGACGACGATGCGCGCGCCGCTGGCGCCGATCGGGTGGCCCAGCGCGACCGCGCCGCCGTGCACGTTGACCACGTCGTGCGGCAGGGAGAACTCGTGCATCGCCGCCATCGTCACCGCGGCGAAGGCCTCGTTGACTTCCCACAGATCGACGTCTGTGGTCTTCCAGCCGGCCTTCTCGAGCACCTTGCCGATCGCGCCGACCGGCGCCGTGGTGAACCACTCGGGCGCCTGCGCGTGCACCGCGTGGCCGTGGATGCGCGCGATCGGCGTGCAGCCCATGCGCTCGGCGGTCGACGCGCGCATCAGCACCAGCGCGGCGGCGCCGTCGGAAATGCTCGACGAGGTCGCCGCGGTGATGGTGCCGTCCTTGCGGAACGCCGGCTTCAGCCCGGGGATCTTGTCCGGGCGCGCCTTGAACGGCTGCTCGTCGCGCTTGACCTCGGTGGTCGCGCCGCGCGCTTCGAGCGTCACCGGGGCGATTTCCCAGTCGAAGCTGCCGTCCTCGTTGGCACGGCGGCTGCGCGCGGTCGACTCGATGGCGAACGCGTCCATCGCCTCGCGCGTGAAGCCGTATTTCTCGACGCAGGTCTCGGCGAACACGCCCATCGCCTTGCCGCGCTGGTAGGCGTCCTCCAGGCCGTCGAGCGCCATGTGGTCGTAGAACTGGGTGATGCCGTACTTGACGCCCTTGCGCACGAAGGCCAGGTGCGGCGCGTTGGTCATGCTTTCCATGCCGCCGGCGACGACCACGCGCGCCGAGCCGGCCGCGAGCATGTCGTGCGCGAACATCATCGCGCGCATGCCGGAGCCGCACATCTTGGACAGCGTGACGGCGCCTGCCGCCTGCGGCAGCCCGGCCGCGAGCGCCGCCTGCCGCGCCGGGGCCTGGCCCTGGCCGGCCATCAGGCAGTTGCCCAGCAGCACTTCGTCGACGGCGTCGCCCTGGATGGCGGCGCGCTGTACCGCGGCGGCCACCGCGGTGGCGCCGAGCTGCCACGCCGGCAGCGCGGAGAAGTCGCCGAGCAGGCCGCCGATCGGGGTGCGCGCGGCCGAGACGATGACAATGGGATCGAGGGTCATGGGAGCTCCTTCGGAGTGGTCGCCGCGTCGTGCTCGAAGCGGCATTCGGTGTCGTAGGGGAAAACGTCGATCAGCTGACCGGCACGGATGCGCGCCTGCTGCGCCGCCCAGTAATCGGCGTCGAGCAGGTCGGCGTGATGCGCGAGGAACACCCGGCGCACCGCGGGTTCGCCGAGCAGGAAGGTGGCGAAGGTTTCGGGAAACACGTCGTGCGGGCCGACCGGGTACCAGGGCTCGGCCGACAGCTCGTCCTCCTCGCAGCGCGGCTGCGGCACGCGGCGGAAGTGGCAGTCGGTGATGTATTCGATCTCGTCGTAGTCGTAGAACACGACCTTGCCGTGGCGCGTCACGCCGAAGTTCTTCCACAGCATGTCGCCGGGGAAGATGTTGGCCGCGATCAGGTCCTTCAGCGCGTTGCCGTAGTCGATCACCGCGGCTTCGAGCTGCTCCGGGCTGGCTTCCCGCAGGTAGATGTTCAGCGGGATCATGCGCCGCTCGATGTAGCAGTGGCGGATCACCAGCAGGCTGCCGTCCTCCTCGATCTGCGAGCCGCAGGTTTCCTTCAGCTCCTCGATCAGCGCCGGGTCGAAGCGCTCGCGCGGGAAAGCCACGTTGGAATACTCGAGGGTGTCGGCCATGCGGCCGACTCGGTCGTGCTGCTTGACCAGCAGGTACTTGGCCTTGATCTGCTCGCGCGTGGTTTCTTTCGGCGGCGGGTAGAAGTCGCGGATGACCTTGAACACGAAGGGAAACGACGGCAGCGTGAACACCAGCATCACCATGCCGCGTATGCCGGGCGCGGTCGTGAAGGCGTCGCTCGAATGCCGCAGGTGGTAGAGGAAGTCGCGATAGAACAGCGTCTTGCCCTGCTTGGCCAGACCCAGCGCGTTGTACAGCTCGGAGCGCGGCTTGCGCGGCATCAGGCTGCGCAGGAACTGCACGTAGGCCGACGGCACCGCCATCTCGACCAGGAAATAGGCGCGCGCGAACGAGAACAGCAGCAGCAGGTCGTCCTCGTGCAGCAGCACCGTGTCGATCACCAGGCGGCCGCCGGCGTCGTGCAGGATCGGCAGCACCAGCGGGAACTCCTGGAAGCCGTTGATCACGCGCCCGACGATGTAGGCGCCCTTGTTGCGGAAGAACAGCGACGACAGCACCTGGATCTGGAAGTTGCCGCGCAGCCGCGCGCCTTCGAGCCGGTGCTCGAGCTGGCGCAGCACCAGCCCGACGTCGCGCTCGAGGTCGGCGAAGGCGCGCTGCAGCTGGTAGTTGTGCACGATGCGCGTCAGCGTCTCGCGCAGCGTGGCGCGCGTCGGGTAGTAGGCGCGGTAGGTCGGCTGCGCGGCCGGCTCGTCGTACTCGATGTACTCGGTCGACAGCGCCGGGCGCACGAACAGGATGTCGTTGTGGAAATGCTCACGCCGCAGCACCTTGGTCGTCACCGAGTTGAAGAAGGTCTCGGCGAGCTCGGGCTGCAGGTGGTCCATCAGCAGGCCGATGTAGCGCAGCTTGGCTTCGTGCCAGACTTCGGTGTCGAGCGAGGCGACGTCGAATTCGGTGAGCATGCGCTCGACCGCCTCGTCGACGCGCAGGTCGTAGAACGCGATGCGCTCGCGCTGCGCGCGCTGCTGGCCGGCCCAGTCGGCGGTCTCGAAGCGCGCCTTGGCGTCGCGGCTGACCTCGCGGAACAGTCGGTAGTGCTTGTTGAAGCCGTCGAGGAGCGCGCGCGCGATGTCAAACGCGATCTTCGAGTCGAGGCGGGGTGGCAGGGCGGTCATCGACGCGTCGGAAAGCTCAATCGGATCGACCAATGTAGTCCCGCGGCGTGCGCCTGAACAGGGAGTACCCGCAAGCATCGAGACGTGGCGCGTGCTAGGCTGAATTTTTGTAGGCGCCGCCGCGTTGCGGCGCTGCCGCAAACTGCCAGAACAGGAGAAAACAGATGCCGGCCCTGCTGCCCGATGTCGATCCCGACGGTCTTCTTGAATACTCGGTCGTCTACACGGATCGCGCGCTGAACCACATGTCGCAGCGCTTCCAGCGCGTCATGCGCGACCTCTCGGCGATGCTGCGCGAAGCCTACGGCGCGGCTGCCGCGGTGATCGTGCCGGGCAGCGGCAGTTTCGCGATGGAAGCTGTCGCGCGCCAGTTCGTGCAGCGCCAGCCAGTGCTGATCGTGCGCAACGGCTGGTTCAGCTTCCGCTGGTCGCAGATCATCGAGGCGGGCCGACTGAGCGACGACGTCACCGTGCTGAAGGCGCGGCGCCAGGGAGACGGCGCGCAGGCGCCGTTCGTGCCGGCGCCGATCGACGAGGTGGTCGACGCGGTGCGTCGCCAGCGCCCCGGCGTGGTGTTCGTCCCGCACGTCGAGACCTCGGCCGGCATGCTGCTGCCCGACGACTACCTGCGCCGGCTGGCCGACGCTGCGCACGAGGTCGGTGCGCTGTTCGTGCTCGACTGCATCGCGTCGGGCGCGGCCTGGGTCGACATGAACGCCGTCGGCGTCGACGTGCTGGTCAGCGCGCCGCAGAAGGGCTGGAGCGCGACGCCCTGCGCCGGCTTCGCGATGCTGTCGGAGCGCGCGCTGCAGCGGCTCGACGCGACCACCAGCGACAGCTTCGTCTGTGACCTGAAGAAGTGGCACCAGATCATGCAGGCCTACGAAACCGGCGGCCACGCCTACCACGCGACGATGCCCACCGACGGCCTGCTGCACGTGCGCGACGCGATGCTCGAGGCCTTCGCGTTCGGCCTGCCGCAGCTGCAGGCCGCGCAGTTCGAACTCGGCGCGCGCGTGCGCGCGTCGCTGGCCCGCCGCGGCGTGGCCTCGGTGGCCGCGCGCGGCTTCGAGGCGCCCGGCGTGGTCGTCGCCTACACCAGCGACCCGGACATCCAGAACACCAGGCGTTTTGTCGCCGCCGGGGTGCAGATCGCGTCGGGCGTTCCGCTGGCCTGCGACGAAGGCACCCCGTTCACGACCTTCCGCCTGGGCCTGTTCGGCCTCGACAAGCTCAAGGACGTGCCCGGCGCGGTCGCCCGCCTGGACGCCGCGTTCGACGCGGTCGGCCTGAGCGTGCAGCCGCAGGCCGCGTCGGCCTGAGCGCGCTGCGGCGCCGCGCGGCGGCGCCGTGCGGCGGCGGAGGGCGCGCTGCATTGCGGGGCAGCTCCGGCAGACCGTCTGCGCGAACAGCTCGCGGCCGATCAGCATG
>JAKAHP010000081.1 GCA_021825505.1 Pseudomonadota bacterium | reverse complement strand
CCAGACGCTGCTGGCGCGCGCCTGCGCGCAGCGCGACATCGCGCTGGTGATGCCGGTGGCGGCGCGCGACGACGCGGCCGCGGAGCAGGTCGTCGGCAGCCTGGTCAACAGCGTGATCGTGCGCGCCGCGGTCGAGCCGCAGGCCGACGTGGAGCAGCAGCTGCCGCGCGCGCGCGAGGCGCTGCTCGAGGCGCTGGCGCAGCAGGCACTGCCTTACGACGAGCTGGTCGCGGAACTGCGCCGGCTCGATCCGGCCTGGGTCGAGCCGCGCGCGATGTTCAATGTGCTGAACATGGAGCTGCGCGCGCCGCGCCTGCACGGGCTCGAGGCCGAGCTGGTTCCGCTGCGCTCGGACGCCGCGCTGTTCGATCTGCACTTCAGCGCCAACCTGGCCAGCGGCGAGCTGAGCCTGAGCTGCGCCGCCGAACTGTTCAGCGCGGCCGGCGCGCAAGCGCTGCTCGACGACTATCTGCGGTTGCTGCGCGGCTGGCAGTGATACGCTTGCGGCCCGTGATGCCCACCGACGACACCGCCCCCTTCGATACCCCCGACGCCGCGGCCGACTCCGCGTTCATGCGCCTGGCGCTCGACCAGGCGCACAACGCCTGGCTGCTCGGCGAGGTTCCGGTCGGCGCGGTGCTGGTACGCGACGGCCGGGTCGTCGCCACCGGCTACAACCGCCCGATCGGCGACAGCGACCCGACAGCACACGCCGAGATCGTCGCGCTGCGCCAGGCCGCCGCGCTGGCCGGCAACTATCGCCTGCCCGGCACCACGCTGTACGTGACGCTGGAGCCCTGCGCGATGTGCGCGATGGCGTTGCTGCACGCGCGCGTGGCGCGCGTCGTGTTCGGTGCGCGCGACCCCAAGACCGGAGCCGCCGGCGGTGTCGTCGACCTGTTCGCCGAGACGCGGCTGAACCACCACTGCCAGGTCAGCGGCGACGTCGAGGCGCAGGCCTGCGGCGCGCTGCTGCAGGAATTCTTTCGCGAGCGCCGTCGCGCGGCGCGCAACGCTGCCGACTCTTCCCCATGACCCGTTCCTCCCGCGTGCTGCGCCTGGTTTCTCCGTCGGGCGCCTTGCCCGAACCGACGCGCCTGCAGCGGGCGGCGCAGAGCCTGCGCGCGCTCGGCTGGCGCGTCGAGGTCGATACCGCGGCGGCGCGCCGCCTCGGGCGCTTCGCGGGCAGCGACGCTCAACGGCTGGCAGCCTTGCACCGCGCCGCGCGCAGCAGCGCCGAGGTGGTGATGGCCACACGCGGCGGTTACGGCCTGAGCCGGCTGCTGCACCGCATCGACTACGCCCTGCTGGGCGAGGCGATCGGCGCGCGCGGCCAGCGCTGGGTCGGCCACAGCGACTTCACCGCGCTGCAACTCGCGCTGCTGGCGCGCTGCGGCGCGGTGACCTTCAGCGGGCCGATGGCCGACTACGACTTCGGCGGCGAAAGCGTCGACGAGATCACCGCTGACAGCCTGGTCGACGCGCTCGACGGCAGCCAGGAGGCGATCGGTTTCGCCTGCGCCGATGCGCCGCGCGGGCTCGACGCCAGCGGCGTGCTGTGGGGCGGCAATCTGTCGATGGTGTGCAGCGTGGTCGGCACGCCGTACCTGCCGGCGGTCGACGGCGTGCTGTTCGTCGAGGACGTCGGCGAACACCCCTATGCCATCGAACGCCTGTTCACGCAGTTGCTGCACGCCGGTGTGCTGCAGCGCCAGCGCGCCATCGTGCTGGGTGCCTTCACCGGCTACCGGCTGGTCGCGCACGATGCCGGCTACGACCTGGCGCAGGCCATCGACTGGCTGCGCGCCCAGCTCAAACCCTGGCGCATTCCGGTCATCAGCGGCTTGCCGTTCGGCCATCAACGCACCAAGGTCACGCTGCCGCACGGCGCGCCGTGCCGGCTGGTGCGCGATGGCCGCGAGGCCTACCTGCTGTTCGCCGATTAGGCTTCAGGCGGGCGCGGCCGGCGCGCCGCGGCAGAGCAGGGCGCCAGGCGCAAAACCAGGTTCAGGCTGCGATCAGCGCGTCGGTTTCACGACCGAAATGCGCCAGCAGCGCCGGCACATCGACGATCAGCGCGACCATGCCGTTGCCCAGGATGGTCGAGCCGCCGATACCGCGCAGGTGCGCGAACAGCGCGCCCAGCGGCTTGATCACGGTCTGGTATTCCCCGAGCAGGCGGTCGACGACGAGCCCGGCACGCTGTCCGGCAGCGTGCACCACGACCACGTTGCGACGCGCCGGCGGCTCGCCGCGGCCGCCCAGCGCGGTGCGCAGGTCGAGCAGCGGCAGCACTTCGCCGCGCAGGTTGATGTAGCTGCCGCGACTGCTGGACTCGGGCGGCAGCTGCAGGCATTCGACGACCGCGTCGAGCGGCAGCACGTAGGTGCGCCCGGCGCTCTCGACCATGAAGCCGTCGATGATCGCCAGCGTCAGCGGCAGCCGCAGCCGGATCGTGGTGCCGGCACCGGGCTGGCTGTCGATGTCGATGGTGCCGCGGATCGCCTCGATGTTGCGCCTGACCACGTCCATGCCGACGCCACGGCCGGACAGGTCGGTGATCTTGTCCGCGGTCGAGAAGCCCGGCTCGAAGATCAGCTGCCACACTTCGGCATCGGTGAGCGCCGCGGCCTGCTCGGCTGCGAGCAGGCCGCGTTCGACCGCCTTGGCGAGGATGCGCTCGCGCTTGAGGCCGCCGCCGTCGTCGGCGACCTCGATCACGATCGACCCGGCATCGTGGCCTGCCGCCAGGCGCAGGCGGCCCTGTGCCGGCTTGCCGGCGGCCTGCCGTGCCTCGGGGGTCTCCAGGCCGTGGTCCATCGCGTTGCGCACCAGGTGCATCAGCGGGTCGGCGATCGATTCCACCATCGACTTGTCGAGCTCGGTATCGGCGCCCTGGATCTGCAGCGCGATGTCCTTGCCCAGCTCGCGCGCGGTGTCGCGCACCACGCGCTGGAAGCGCGCGAACGTCTCGCCGATCTCGACCATGCGCAGCTTGAGCGCGCGCTCGCGGATTTCCTCGACCAGGCGCGTGACTTGCGCGGCGGCCTCGACCTGCCCCGGATCGCGCGCCTGCAGCGCGTTGCCGGCACTGGCGATGACCAGCTCGCCGACCAGGTTGATCAGCACGTCGAGCTTGTCGGCGGCCACGCGCAGCATCTGGCTTTCGCGGGCGCGCTTTTCCTTGACCTGGCGTTGTTTGTCGAGCGCGGCCTGCACGATCGGCTGCGGCGTCTTGTCGTCGCGCGCGAGGATTTCGCCGAGCGGCTCGTGGGCGCCGTCGGCGTCGTGCTCGCGCTGCTGCGCGCGCAGCGCGCTGTCGAGCTCGTGGCGGGTGAGGGTGCCGACCTGCACGAGGATTTCACCCAGCCGCAGATCGTCCTCGGGCAGCGCGCGAATCAGCTCGACGTAGTCGGCGATGCGGCTGTGCGCGGGCAGGATGCTGATCTGCGCGTCGTCGCGCACGAACTCGAACACATCCTCGATCTGCTGCTTCGTGGCCTCGCTGCGGAAATTGATCTCGTAGCCGAGGTAGCTGGTTTCGGCGTCGAGCGCCGGCAGCGCCGGCAGCGCGTCGCTCAGCGTGGTCAGCCCGACGATGTCGCCGAGGCTGCGCAGGTAGCGGATGAACGACAGCGGGTCCATGCCATTGCGCAGGCTGTCGGCGCCGAAGCGCAGCGACAAATGCCAGGTCGCGGTCTGCGCCGCCTCGGGCGGCAGCACCTTGAGGGCAGGGTCGCCTTCGGCGGCGGCGACCGCGCTTCCAGCAGCCTTGAGCTGCGTGGCGGGCGCGGCCACCGGCGACGCAGCGGCCGGCGCGGCGCCGCCGTGCTCGGCGCGCTGCAGGCGCTCGGTCAGCACGGCACCGGCTTGCAGCGTGTCGGCGTCGGCGTCCTCGCCGCGCGCGGCCAGTTCGACCAGTTGCGCCAAGTGGTCGCGTGCGTCGAGCAGCACGCCGATGACGTCGCTGTCGGCCTGCACGCTGCCGTCGCGCATGCGGTCGAGCAAGGTTTCCAGGTGGTGCGTGAAGCGCACGACCTGGTCGAGCCCGAACAACCCGGCCGAGCCCTTGATCGTGTGCGCGGCGCGAAACAGCGCATGCAGTTCTTCCTCGTCGGCCTGCTCCTCGAGCTGCAGCAGCCCCTGTTCCATGCTGGTCAGCAGTTCACGCGCCTCGGCGATGAACGACTGCAGCGCCAGCAGCATCTGTTCTTCGAAGCTCACCTCAATTGCCCTCCCGCGCCGCGGCGCCGAGTTCGACCACCGGGTCGCCGAAATAGCCTTGCAGCCGCGTCAATTCGAGCACCTCGAGCACCGCCGGGCTGTGTCCGCGCATCGTCAGCTCGCCGCCCTCGGCGCCGGCCAGGGCCTTGGCCGCCATCAGCACCTGCAGCCCGGCACTGTCGATTTCTTCGACGCCGGACAGATCGAGGTCGAGCGCGGCGTGGCGCGACAGTGCGTCGAGCAGGGCGGCGCGCAGGGTTTCGGCGGCGTAGATGTCGAGTGCGCCAGCCAGCGCGACGGCGCAGCGCGCGCCGTCCTCGTGCAGCGAGATGTCCATCGCAGGGTCCCTCAGGGGGCGATCAGCTTGGAGACGGCAGCCAGCATCTGCGCCGGCTGGAACGGCTTGACCACCCAGGCGCGCGCGCCGGCGGCCTGACCCTGAGCCTTTTTCTCTTCCTGGCTTTCGGTGGTCAGCATGATGATCGGCGTGAACTTGTAGTCAGGCTTGAGCTTGACTTCCTTGACCAGCGTGATGCCGTCCATGTTCGGCATGTTCACGTCGCTGATGATCAGATGGATCTTGCGCCCATCGAGCTTGCCCAGCGCATCGACACCGTCGCAGGCTTCGATGACTTCGTAGCCGGCGCCGGACAGCGCGAGCTTGACGACCTGGCGCAGCGATGCTGAATCATCGACGATGAGAATGGTTTTCGACATGGTGCCTGTGTTCGGGTTCAGAAAAAGGTGATCTCGCCGCCCGCGTCACCCCCGTCGTCGTGGTCGAAGCCGGGGTGCTTGCTGCGTTGCTCGTCGGTCGTGTAGCCGCTGGCCATGCCCTGCATGAATCCCGCGCCGTCGACCGTGCGTGCCGGATCGGTCAGCGCGCCGGCCACTTCGTCGGCCAGCGCCGCCAGGCTGGCGTTGGCGTGGCTGATGATCTGGTTGACGCGATCCCCGAACTGTAGCGCGACGATGACCTGCGAGATCTCCTGGCGCATGCGCTCGCCTTCGCCGCGCAGGATCGCGGCCGATTCGCCCTGAGCCTGCGCCAGGTCCTGCAGGCGCTTGAGCACGCCTTGCAAGGTCGCCTCGCTGTTCGCGAAGGTCTCGCGCTCTTCAACGCTGGAACGCGCCGCGTGCTCGGCCATCGCGCGGATCTCGGCGGTGATCGCCCCGACGCGCTCGCTCATCTCGCGGCTGGTCTCGCGCGACTGCGCCGACAGCTTGCGCACTTCCTCGGCCACGATCGAGAAACCGCGCCCGTGCGGCCCGGCACGCGACGCCTCGATGGTCGCGTTCAACGCCAGCAGGTCGGTCTTCGCCGCCAGTTGCGCGACGCGCTCGACCATCGTGCGCAGTGCGCTGGCGTGGCCGGTCACCGCCTGCACCTGCTGCACCGCGGCGTCGCGCCGGCTGAACGCCTCGCGCATCACGCCGACCACCTGGTGCAATTCGTCGCGGCTGGCATCGAACACCGCATGCATGCCGGTGCCGGCGTCGCCGGCGGCGTCGCCCGAGGCGCGTACCGCGTTCTCCAGGCTGCCGTACAGCGCCGCGAAGCGCTGGCTGAGATCGAGCACGCCCGCTTCCATCTGCACGCGCGCGCCCTCGAACTGCTGGTTGAGCAGCGTCAACGCGTCCTGGCACAGTCGCAGCTGCGCCTCCCAGGCGCTCGCGTGCAGTTCGGTCGGCACGTGGCTGTGAGCGAGTTGCGCGCTCATGACCGCGCTCCTGCGCTGGCCGCGCGTGTCATGGCCCGGCGCAACGCGTCTTGCAGTTCGGTTCCGGCGAATTTCGCCACGTAACCTTCGGCGCCGACGCTCAGCGCATGGTCCTCGTTGGTCTGACCGGTCAGCGACGAGTGGATCACGACCGGAATGCGGCTGAAGCGCGGGTCGCTCTTGATCGTCTTGGTCAGGGTGAATCCATCCATTTCCGGCATTTCCAGATCGCTCAGCACCGCGGCCACCTTGGCGCTGACCTCGAGGCCTTCGGCGCGGGCATCGTGCGCCAGGCTTTGAAGCTTATCCCAAGCCTCCTTGCCTGTCTTGGTCATGATGTAAGGCGCGCCGAGCGCCTGCAGCACTTTCTCGATCTGGCTGCGCGCGACGAAGGAGTCGTCGGCGGCCAGAATCACGCTGCCCGGGGGCATCGGCAGCGGCGGCGAGCCCACCGGCGGCGTCGCGTCGGCCACGCGCGACGGCAGCACGTCGCGCAGCACGCGTTCGACGTCGAGCACCAGCGCCAGGCGCGACTTCTCGCCGTCGGCGTCGAGCCGCGCGATGCTCGTGACCATGCCGCCCACCGCATTGGCCTCGGCCGACAGCACGCGGCTCCAGTCCAGCCGGACGATCTCCTCGACCTCCTCGACCGCGAAGCCCTGCACCGAACGCTCGTACTCGCTGACGATCAGGATGTTCAGCGCCGAAGGCCTGCAGCCGACCACGGAGGGCAGGTCGATCACCGGCACGATCTGGCCGCGGATATTGGCCACGCCCAGCACATGCTGCGGCGCGCCTGGCATCGCCGTCAGCGGCGGCATCACCATCGCTTCGCGCACCTTGAAGACGTTGATGCCGAACACCTCGCGACGCCCGCCGGGCTCCTCGCCGAGCCGGAACAGCAGCAGCTCGAATTTGTTGGTGCCGGCGAGGCGGGAGCGTTCGTCGACGTCCTGCAACAGATGACTCATGATCGATCTCCGGATACGCGCAGCTTCACAAGCCGAGTTGCGACAACAGGTCGTCCACACGACCTTGATCAAGGCTGGCCGTGCCGGACTGCGGCGGCGTGGCCGTGCCCGGCGCGTCCGCCACGCCGAGCTCGCCGAGCGCGTCGTGGATGCGCTGCTCGACCACCTGCAGCAGCGCCAGGGTGCGCTGCAGGCGCTGGCCGGCCAGGTCCTGCGCCTGCTGCGTGGTCAGGATGCGCTGCAGTTCGGCGTCGAGCCGGCGCAGCCGCGCGTCGTGTTCGCCGAGGTCGGCGCGCAGCACCGCGAGCTCGACCTGCGCTGCCTCGACCGCGCACAGCGTCGTCATCGCCTGACGCTCTCCGAGCTCGAGCGCCTCCTGCAGCGGATGGCTGGCGTGCGGCAGCTCGACGGCAGCGCCCAGGATGCGGCGCAGCCCGGCGCTGAGCAACTGGTCGGCCTCCTGCAGGTTGCGCAGCGCGAGGCGCGGCGCGTCGTCGCTTTGCGACGTGTTCATCGTGGACCCTGCATGGTCAAGCGCCCCCTTGGTATTGTTCATTTTTCAAGGCGACGTCGTATCGCGGACGACGCCGACCAGGCAGTCGGACTGCCGCATCCACAATAACGACGCGCGCGATGCCGCTTTTAGGCCTGAATGCAATATTGTGCCGTGAAACAGAAAGTGCCTGTAACAGCGCATGAATCCCGGCCCACAAAATATCGGTGACGGCTGCGCTCCGATATGCTCTTGACGTTGGCAAGTGAGCAGACCGCACCATAGTAAAAATATGCAACAGGACCGTGACAGCCGCGAAAACCCGGCGACGATTGCGCGCGCCGCGCTGAAGAGGCTGGCCGAGGAGGGCGTCGCACCGACCCCTCAGCATTACCGAAGGGCGTATTTTGCGGAATCGCCGCAGGGCGCGGCCCTGGGTGGCGGCGCGCTGTTGCAGCGGCTGTCGCGGCTGCCGCTGGCCAAGTCGCCGGCCTGGCCGGCATTGCGCGACGCGCTGAACCATGAACACTGGGAAATGGCGCTGGATCTGATGGCCGGCATGCTGCTCGAAGCCACGCCAGTGCGTGCCGCGCCCGCCATGGGGCCGGCGATCGCGCGCTTCGTGCGCGAATGGGCGCGCTCTCAGATCGGCGTCAGCCATCTGAACAAATTGCAGGCTCTGCAAGCGCTCGAGGCCAGCGCCGATCCGGCCGAGCTGCTGGCCACCTTGCAGGAGCACACCGCACGCTGGGCGGTACTGCGCGAGCGCGATGCGGCGCAGACCGAAGACGCCGCCGCGGCCGCCGCCGAGCCTTGGCGCCGCGCCTGGACCGACGCGGTGCGCATGGCCGAGCACGCCTACGCCGAGCAGGCGCAGATCCACGCCCAGGCCGGCGCGCTGCTGCGCCAGGCCAGCGAGGTCGAGGCGTTCACCGAGCCGATGCAGGCCGCAGCCCGCGAGTTGTGGGCCGCCTGCGAGCACTGGGAGACGCTGACCACGCAGGCGCGGACACGGCTGCTCGAGGTGTTCAAGCTGCTGCTGGACAACGTCGCCGAGCTGTTCGACGCCGACCACTGGGTGCAGCCGCAAGTCACCGCGCTGCGCGAGTTGCTGCGCGAGCCGCCCGATGTGGCGCGCATCGAGCAGGCCGTCGGCCAGCTCAAGGACGTGTTGTTCCGCCAGGGCGTGCTCGCCCGCGCCGGCGACGACGCGCGCTCCATCGCACGCGAGCTGGTCGAAATGGTCGTGCGCAGCCTCGGCGCCTACGTCGAGAACAGTGCGCGCTACGGCGATCAGCTCGAAGCCGGCTTGCGCGACCTCGATGCCTCGCCCGACTGGAGCCGCGCGCGCGACGTGGTGCAGGGCATCCTCGCCAACAGCCGCAGCATGCTCGACGACACGCGCCAGCTGCGCGCCTCGTTCACCGAGGCGCAAACCCGCCTCGAGGAAGCGCACGCGCGCACCCGAGCGCTGGAGGACGAACTGCAGAGCGTCAGCGAGCTGCTGCAGCTCGACCCCTTGACCGGGGCGCTGAACCGCCGCGGCCTCGAAGTGGCGTTCGGCCGCGAGGCCGCACGCGCCCAGCGCAGCGGCGACGCCTTGTGCGTGGCGATGATCGACCTCGATCACTTCAAGCGCGTCAACGACAGCTACGGCCACGATCTCGGCGACACCGTGCTGCGCGAGCTGGTGCGGGTCGCGCGCACCGAGCTGCGGCCCACCGACGCGGTGGCGCGCATGGGCGGCGAGGAATTCATGCTGATTCTGTCGGGCACATCGCTCGACCGCGCCGCGCAGACGCTGGCGCGTCTGCAGCTGCATTTCGCGTCGATGCGCTTCTCGCACAGCCACAAGCCGGCCGGCGTGCAGGTCGGCTTCAGCGCCGGGCTGGCCGCGTGGATCGCCGGCGAGAGCCTGGAGTCGGTGTACGGGCGCGCCGACCGCGCGCTGCTGCAGGCCAAGTCGGGCGGACGCGGCCGCATCGAACTGGCGGCCTGAAGCAGGCGTGTTCCGGCGCGTGCGCGCAGTCAGCTGACAAAAAGTCCCTTATCGGAGATATGGCGTCTAGCAGAGGCGAAGCGCCCTTTCGCACAGGGTAATGGTGTCGTCACGGGGCGACACCATTCCCCTTAGACTTCCGGCGTGCGACACAATTTTGCTGGAAACTTGGCGGCGCAGCGTGGGTCGGCTCGGTCTGCACGACCGGCATTGGGACGACGCCGACGATCTTGCAGAGACTGAGATCCGAGCGGAACTCGGCTTGATCACCCTACAACTCACGCCTCTGCTGCACTTCCGACTTCGAACGCAGGCTCTCCGAAGGCGGAATGCTCATCTCACGAGAGATCAACAACCAGGCAGGGATCGAACCCAGTGTCATCCCCCATGCTATAGCCCAACGGGTTGCACACGAGGCGCACGCCGTGGACCACTTGGTCGACCGCCACATGGGTGTGCCCATAGAGCCAGGCCGCAACGGGCGGCCGCACAAGGTGATCCCAGTCGTTCGCGTAGGCCGCGTCCAGCGGATGGCGCTCCCCGATGAACTCGAAGCTGGGGCCATAGGCGTACTCCAGCAGCGGGGCGTGGTGCGTGATGACCACGGTCTTGCCCGCGAAGGGCTCAGCCAGTTTGCCCTCCAGCCAGATGCGGAAGGCGCCGTTCTCCTGCAGGACGTCTTCCGTCGTGAGGTGGCGGAAGTTGCTCCCTGCGCGGATGCGCCGATAGTCCGTCATGGATTGCGTGGCGATGGACCGAGCAAGGCCCTGCTTTCCCGTCGAGGCGAAGTCCGTCCAGCAGGTGCCTCCGAGGAAGCGCACCCCGTCGATCAGGGCCTCGTCGCGCTTGAGGAAGCGCACGCGCTGGCAACTGGCCGCGCGCATCTTCTGGATCGTGCGCTGCAGGTGACCTCCGTAGAACTCGTGGTTGCCCGCCACGACAAGCACCTGACCGGGGAAGGTCTCGCGGGCCCATTCCAGGACGCGAGGTCCCTTGTCGATGTCGCCGGCGAGCACCGTCACATCGGCGTCGAGCACCTCGGGCTGGAAGGCCGCACGCCGAGCGGCGCTCAGTTCCAGATGCAGATCGGAGAGGAGATGGATACGCATGAGTCTTCGTCTTGGTCAGGGGGAGGAATCGAGGCAATGCAGGT
>JAKAHP010000080.1 GCA_021825505.1 Pseudomonadota bacterium | reverse complement strand
CGATCTCATGCCATACCAGCGCGACGATGGCCGCGGCGCCCCAGGCGGCGAGCGCGAATCCGGGCCAGACCTGAGTCGCGTTCATCGCGTGCCCAGCACTCGCCGCAGGTCGGCGGCAAGCAGTGCCGGGTCGCCGAGCTGGGCATAGCCGTAGCGCGCGCGCAGCCTGCCGCGCGGGCCCACCAGCACGACCGCGGCGCTGTGGTCGATCCAGCTGTGGCCGTCGGCGACGACCCGGCGCCAGTGCACGCCCCAGGCGCGCGCGGCGCGCGCGGTGGCGTCGTCCGGGCCGCGCAGCGCAATGCCGTCGGCGACGAAGGCGTCGAGGTAGCTGCGCAGCAGTGCGGCGCTGTCGTGCTGCGGGTCGAGCGTGACGAACACCACGCGCACGCGCGCCGCTTCCGAGCCGAGCCGGTGCAGGCTGCGCGCCAGCGCGGCCAGCGTCAACGGGCACACGTCGGGGCAGTGCGTGTAGCCGAAGAACACCAGCACCGCGCGGCCGCGCTGCGCACGCCAGGAAAACGCCTGTCCGGCGGTGTCCCTCAGCCCGGTGAAGGCCGGTGCCGCGCGCGCCGGCAGCGGCGAGCCGTGCAGCGTGCGCGGCCCCAGCGCGCTCCACGCCGCGAGCAGCGCGGCCAGCGCGCCGGCCACGAGCAGCGCGCGCCAGCCGGGCAGCGCCCCGCGCGGCAGCCTCACCGCGAACTCACCACAGGCGCATGCCGACGGCGTGGATCGGGTGCATCAGCATCGGCCACAGCGTCGGAATGTAGACCGCCAGCGTCGCCACCAGCGTGACCGCGGTCCACAGGCCGAGGTGTTCGGACAGCGCGACGATGGCCGAGCCGCGAGGTCCGGCGACGGTTTCGGCGAACGGGATCTGCACCATCGCCTGCGCGTCGCGGCGACCGAACAGGGTGCCGAAGAATACGACGAAGAAGGCGATCGCGCCGAGTCCGGCGATCACGCCGCCGAGCGCGACCAGCTGCAGCGATTCGTGCACCTTGCCGTACAGCTGCATGTATTGCGCGTGCGGCAGCGCCGAGATCCAGGCGCGGCGCGGCACGCCGTCGAGCCCGGCCCAGTGGCCGGCGAAGCCCCACAGCATCAGCCCGGCGAACCACAGCCACACCGAGGCCAGCGCCAGGCGCGGCGCGAACAGGCGGCGTCCGGTGAGGTGCGGCAGCAGCCAGAAGCTCACGCCCATGAACACCAGCACCGTCATGGTGCCGACGGTGAGGTGGAAGTGGGCCGGGATCCACAGCGTGTTGTGCACCACGTTGTCGAGCTGCCAGCTGGCGTTGACGATGCCGCCGGCGCCGCCGAAGATGAAGCTGACCAGCGCGAGCACCTGTGCCGCCACCGAGGGGTCGCGCCACGGCAGCGCGAACCACCAGCCCATCGCGCCGCGCCCGCCGCGCCGGCGTCCGGCGTACTCGAGGCTGAGCGCGACCGTGAACGCGGTGATCAGGCTCGGAATCGCCACCGACAGCGTCAGCGCGGTGACGATGCCCTTGATCACCGGGCCGATGCCGGGGTCGGTGTACTGGTGATGGGTGCCGACCGGCACCGAGAACACGAACAGCAGCAGGAAGGCGAGGCGCGCCAGCGGATCCGACACCAGCTTGCCGCCGCTCTGGCGCGGCAGCAGCGCGTAGATCGAGATGTAGCCGGGCATCAGCCAGTAATAGACGATCGGGTGCCCGGTCCACCAGAACAGCGTGCGTGCGAGCAGCGGGTCGACCGTCGAACGCAGCCCCAGCGACCAGGGGTCGAGCAGGAACACCGCTTCGGCCGCAGCGCCGAGCGCGGCCAGCAGCCACATCAGCAGCGTCGTCGCGCTCATGAAGGTGACCAGCGGCGTCGGCTCGCCCGGATGGGCGCGCTTCCAGCGCGCACGCATGCCCAGCACCACCGGCAGCGGCAGCAGACTGGCGACGACGACCAGCGTGATGCCCAGGTAGAACCAGGCGCTGCCTTTGAGCGGGGGATAGAAGGTGTACAGGATGCTCGACGAGTTGTCGAACATTGCATAGGCGGCCATCAGCGTGCCCAGCAGCATCAGCGCGTAGGTCGCCCAGCTCAGGCCCATGTTCGGCCGCACCCCGAGTTCGCGCGCCGGCAGGTAAATCAGCCAGCCCGAGATTGTGAAAAAGGTGAACACGAAGGCGTTGAGCACGCCGTGCAGCGTCAGGCCCTGGTAGTAGGTCTTCAGGAACGGTTGCAGATAGCCGTACAGATTGATGCCGGCGTAGTTCGCGCCCTGCAGCACACCGATCGTCACGCCGACCAGCAGCGCGGCGAAGCCGGTGACCCAGAACGCCAGCAGCAGCCGCTTGGGCGAGGCGAAGTCGGCGACGCGCAGCACGGGCAGCGGCGTGGCCGCGGAAGTCACGGCGGCGCTCATGAGCGGCCTCCGCCGATGACGATCTTGCCGATCATCGCCTGGTGGCCGGCGCCGCAGTATTCATTGCAGATGATCATGTAGGTTCCCGCTTTGTCGAAGGTGTAGCTGACCTCGCCGACGACGCCCGGGATCGCGGTCAGGTTGATGCTGGTGCCCTGGATCTCGAAGCCGTGCAGCACGTCGCCGCTGGTGACGTAGAAGGTCACGTGGGCGCCGAGCGGCAGCTGCAGCGGGGTGGCGGTGCCGGGGGTCCAGCTCCAGGCGCGCCCGATCTCGTACACCGAGTAGCTGTCGGGGCCGGTCTGGCGCACGCCGCTGCCCTGGAACTCGGCCAGCGTCGACGGCGTGTTCGGGTCGCTGTAGACCGCACTGGTCTTCGCGACCACGCCGTAGTCGTGCACGACGAGGAACACGGCGGCGATGAACAGCAGCGCGATCATCGAGACCGCGATGAACATCCAGTTGCGTTCGTGACGAATCGCGATGTCGTGGAAGGCCGCGTCGAAGCGGTCGGTATGCTCGGTGGACATCGCGGCTCCTCAGGCGTGCAGCGTGAAAAAGCCGGCGACCAGCGCCCACAGCGCCACCGTCACGACGCACAGCGCGCCGACGATGATCCAGGCGCCGATCGGGCGAGTGAATTCGGGCTCGGCCGCGACGCGGTGCGCGGGCGGCAGCGGTTCATAGGGGATTTCGTCTTGCATGGCGTGGGAGCTTCGATGGAGGAGCGGTCGTGTGTCGCTTCTGGAAATGAGCTTACGCGAGATATCGCGAACGTTAGATATCTTGAAATGCAACATTCCCGACCGATCCCGTCGCAGGCATCGACCGCTTGTAAGATATATAACGCATAGATCTTAAACCCCGCACTTGACCGTTGACAAGGTTGTGCGCGCATCGCCGCCCGCCTGCCGACCCGGCGCGAAGTCGCGCCGCGGCGCTTCAGGGGGCGTCGACGAAGGCGCGCAGCGACGGCACCAGGCAGTCGGCCAGCGTGTCGCGGTCGAGTTCGGCGTAGAACGCGCGACGCGCGTGCTCCAGGCGCGAGCGCAGCGCGCAGCTCGGCGTCAGCACGCAGGCGCCGTGGTCGGAGCGGAAACACTCGGCCAGCGCCTGTCCTTCCTCGAGCCAGGCCAGCACATTGCCCAGCCGGATCGTGTCGGGCGCCTTCGCCAGCGTGACGCCGCCGCCGGCGCCGCGCGTGGTCTGCACATAGCCGCCCGCGGCCAGGCGCTGCAGCACCTTGACCAGATGGTCACGCGAAACGTCGAGCTTTTGCGCCAGCTCGGCGCTCGACCAGCTCGGGCGTTCGCTGGACGCCAGCACAAGCAGCGCGCGCAGCCCGAAATCGGAGAACGAAGTCAGTTTCATTGGTCGAAAGAGGTATTGCGTTTGCCACAATCGGCGCTTATAGTGGAATGCATTCTACCAATTTGGCGCGCGCTTGGCGCATCCTGGAGAGTACGACCATGAATTCCGTTCCCGAACACGCGGCGCCGCTGCGCGACAGCCGTCTGGGCGACATCGCGCGCACGCTGGCCGGCGCCACCGCGGTGCTGCGCCGCCACAAGCTCGACTTCTGCTGCGGCGGCGATGCGACGCTGGCCGAGGCCGCGCAGCGCCGCGGCGCCGACCTGGGCGCGATCGAGGCCGAACTCGGCGCGCTCGACGCCGCCGTCGCGCCGACCCTGCCCGACGAGCCGGCCGAGCTGGTGGCCCACATCGTCACGCGCTATCACGACACCCACCGGGCCGAGTTGCCCGAGCTGATCGCGCTGGCGGCCAAGGTCGAGCGCGTGCATCGCGAGCACGCGGCGGCTCCGCTGGGCCTGGCCGACGCGCTGCAGCGCATGCGCGACGAGCTGCTCGAGCACATGCACAAGGAAGAGCAGATCCTGTTCCCGATGATGGCGGCCAACCCGGGCGCCCGGCTCGATCCGCCGATCCAGCGCATGCGCGCCGAGCACGACGAGCACGGCGACGCGCTGGGCGAACTGTTCGCGCTGACCGACGACCTGGCACTGCCCGACGACGCCTGCAACAGCTGGCGCGCGCTCTACCTCGGCCTGCGCAAGTTCACCGAGGATCTGACCGAGCACATCCACACCGAGAACAACGTGCTGTTCCCGCGCTTCGAGTCCGCCGCGCGGGGGTGAAGCGTGGTAGCCGACGAGACGATCGAATTGCTGCGCGCGATGGCCAACCGCCGGCGCCTGATCCTGCTCAGTCTGCTGCTCGACGGCGAGCACAACGTAAGCAGACTGCAGGCGCTCAGCGGCCACACCCAGGCCTGCGTCTCGCAGCATCTGGCGGTAATGCGCAAGGCGCGGCTGGTCGCCGCGCAGCGCCAGGGTCACAGCGTGGTGTACCGGCTGCGCCCGCAGGTCGCCGGCGCGGTGCGCGAGTTGCTCGGCGCCTGCCTGGCGCCGACTTGACGGCTGTCAGCGCTTCGGCACGTCGCGCCCACCGCGCGGCGTGCCGGAGCTACATTGGCCGATCCCCACCGGGGCATCGCGGAGATTTCATTCCATGCAACAGCCAAACGGGCGCCGCAAGCCCGAGCTGGTATGCCCGGCAGGCTCGCTGCGCGCCTTGCAGCTGGCGGTCGACGCCGGCGCCGACGCGGTCTATCTGGGCCTGCGCAACCAGACCAACGCACGGGCCTTCGCCGGCCTGAATTTCGACGACGCGCAATTGCGCGAGGGCGTGCGCTACGCCCATGCGCGCAAGGCCAAGGTGCTGATGGCGCTGAACACCTTCGCCGCGGCCGAGGATCCGCAGCCGTGGTTCGACGCCGTCGAGCGCGCCGCGGGCCTGGGCGCCGACGCGCTGATCGTGGCCGACAGTGCGGTGCTGGGCTATGCCCATCGCCACCACCCCGAACTGCGCCTGCACCTGTCGGTGCAGGCCTCGGCCACGTCGTACGCGGCGATCGAGTATTACCGCCAGCGTTACGGCATCCAGCGCGCGGTGCTGCCGCGCGTGCTGACGCTGTCGCAGGTCGCGCACGTCGCGCGCAATACCAGCGCCGAAGTCGAGGTGTTCGGCTTCGGCAGCCTGTGCGTGATGGTCGAGGGGCGCTGCGCGCTGTCGTCCTATGCCACCGGATGCTCGCCGAACAACGCCGGTGTGTGCTCGCCGGCGGCCGCGGTGCGCTGGGCCGAACGCGACGACGGCAGTGTCGATGCGCGGCTCGGCGGCGTGCTGATCGACAGCTACGCGCCGGGTGAGGCGCGCGGCTACCCGACGCTGTGCAAGGGGCGCTTCGAAGTCGACGGCCGGCGCGGCTACACGCTGGAGGAGCCGACCAGCCTGAACACGCTCGAGTTGCTGCCGCAGCTGATCGAGCACGGCATCGCGGCGATCAAGATCGAGGGGCGCCAGCGCAGCGCGCAGTACGTGGCCGAAGTCACCCGCGTGTGGCGCGAGGCGATCGACTCCGCCGCCAGCGACGCGCGTTATGCGGTGCGCGACGCGTGGACCGCGCAACTGGCGCGCTGGGCCGAAGGGCAGCAGCACACCCTCGGCGCCTACGACCGTCCGTGGCGGTGAGCGCGATGACCCCACTCTCCCCGTCGACGCGCCCGGCGCTGACCGTGGCGCCGCTGCAATACTGGTGGTCACGCGAGCGCATGCTGGCGTTCTATGCCGAGGTGGCCGACAGTGCCGCCGACACCGTGGTGCTTGGCGAAGTGGTCTGCGCGCGCCGCCGCGAACTCAAGCTGGCCGACTGGCTGGCGCTGGCGCGCGACTTGCGCGCCAGCGGCAAGGAAGTGCTGCTGGCCACGCCGACGCTGGTGATGGGCGAAGCGGATGTGCGTCTGGTGCGCGAACTCGCGCAGCAGGGCGACTTCGCGCTCGAAGCCGGCGACGCCTCGGCGCTGGGCGTGCTGGTGCAGGCCGGCGACGTCGCGTTCACGCTCGGTCCGCACCTGAACATCTACAGCCAGGAGGCTTTGCGCGAGCACGCGGTGCTGGGCGCCACGCGTTGGTGCGCGCCGGCCGAGCTCGCGCTCGGCGCCGTCTCGCGCATCAATCCGGTGCAGGCGCCGGTGCCCGGGCGCGACGGCCCGCTGGTGACCGAGGTATGGGCCTTCGGCCGCTTGCCGCTGGCATTCTCGGCACGCTGCTTCACCGCGCGCCACCACGGCCTGAACAAGGACAACTGCGATTTCCGCTGCCGCGACGACGCCGACGGCATGACCGTGCGCAGCGGCGACGGGCGCGACTTCCTGTGCCTGAACGGCACCCAGGTGCAGTCGGCCGGCGTGCACGCGCTGCTCGAGACGCCGACGGCGCTGCACGCGGCCGGCATCGGCCGGCTGCGCCTGGCGCCGACCTCGACCGGCTTCGCCCGGGTGCTCGCGCTGTTTGACGCGCTGGCGCGCGACGCGCTGGCGCCGGACGCCGCACGCGACGCGCTGCGCGAGCTCGAACTTCCCGGCGAACTGATCGATGGTTTCGCGCGCGCACGCGCCGGCATGGACCTGCTGGTCGAGGAGGCTTGACCATGAACGCTTCGTTTCCGCCGCGCCTGCCGGCGCTGCCACCGGCCGCCGCCGGGCTCGCGTCGCACGCGCTCGACACCGCATTGCGCCTGGGCCGTCCGCTGCGCGGCCTGTTGCGACGGCTGCCGACGCAGCCTCCGTCGTGGCTGGCCGCGGCCGCGCTCGACCGGCTGCTGCTGCCGCGGCTGGACGCCTATACGCGCGACGCCTGCCGCGACCGTGTGGTCGAGCTCGAACTGACCGACGTCGGTGTGCGCCTGCGGCTGCGCTTCGACGGCACGCGCTTCGTCGCCGCCTCAGGCGAGCCCGAGTTGCGCGTTCGCGCCGGCACCCGTGCGCTGCTGCGCCTGGTGCGCGGCGAGGACGACGCCGATCGTCTGTTCTTCGACCGCGAACTGGTGATGGAGGGCGATACCGAGTTCGGCCTGCTGCTGAAGAACCAGCTCGACGCCATCGGACCGCTGTGGGTTTGATCTGACACAGGGTTGTCGGTCGCAAAACCTTGCGTTGTATCAAGGGGGGCGGAGCCTTTGCCGCCTTATAGTGGTATTTTTCCGGCTCATTCCCCCTGCGACGACGATGAACGCGACCTCCGCAATGCTCCTGGCGCCGTTCTGGAACGGCGGTGACGATGTGCGCGGTACGCTGCGCGCGGCCGCAGCACGCGGACTGCGCTCGCGCGCGCTGGCCGCCGGGCAGGCGCTGTTCCGCCGCGGCGAGCGCCTGCGCCGGGTATTCGTCGTGATGAGCGGCGCGGTGCAGGTGTCGCGCGCCGACCGCGAAGGGCGGGCGAAGATCGTCGACCTCGCGCTTCCGGGCGACGTTGTCGGCTTCGACGATTTCGCGTCGGGGCTGTACGCCGGCGACGCCGTCGTGCTGCGCGACGCGGTGGTGTGCGCGATCGAGCCGCAGCGCTGGTGGCGCCTGAGCGCGCGCAACCCGCGCCTGCCGGCGCTGGCCAGCCTGGGCGCCACCCAGGTCAACCGCGTGCTGCGCCAGAACATGAGGCTGCGCCTGGGGGCGGCGTCGCGCCTGGCCGACTGCCTGCTGCAATTGGCGGAGAAGCTCGGCCGCGCCGAGATCGAGCTGCCGCTGAGCTACCAGGATCTGGCCAATTACCTCGACCTGCGCCCTGAGACCATGAGCCGCGCGCTGCACGAGCTCGAGGACCAGCAGTGCTTGCGGCGCGCCGGGCGCGCCCGCCTCGAACTCGACCCCGAGCGCTTGCGCGTGACGCGCGCCACGCCACGTCCGCGCCAGGTCTGAGCGCCACCCGACCGCGGGCGGGCGCGCCCCCCCGCGGCGGCGTCAACCGTGGCTTAGCGCCCAGATCGCGGCCTGGGTGCGCGAGCTGACGTTGATCTTCTTCAGCACTCGCTTGACGTGGATTTTCACCGTGCTCTCGGCGATGTCGAGTTCGCGCGCGATCTGCTTGTTGCTGCGTCCGGCGCGGATCTGGTCGAGCACCCGGTTTTCCTGCGGCGTCAGCGCGGCGGCGTCGCGGCTGCGCGGTCGCGCATCCTCGCGCATCGCGTTGGCCAGCAGGCTGGCCAGGCTGGCGCTCAGGGCCATCGCGCCGGTTTCGGCGGTGCGCAGCACGCTGGCCAGCAGTTCCTGCGGCGCCATGTCCTTGAGCAGATAGCCGTCGGCGCCGGCACGCAGCGCCGCCGTCAGGTCCTCGGCGTCTTCCGACACCGTGACCATGATCGTCACCGGCGCACAGTCGGCGGCCTTGAGCTCGCGCAGCACGTCCAGGCCGTCGAGGCCGCCTTTCATGTGCAGGTCGAGCAGCACGACCTGGGGCTTGAGCCTGCGCACCTGCGCGATGCCCTCGCCTCCGTTGTCGGCTTCACCGACCACGCGCAGCTGGTCGGCGGCGGTGGCCAGCAGGTCCTTCATGCCCTGCCGGAACAGCGGATGGTCGTCGATCAGCACCACGTCATGCATCGCTTGTATCACCCGGAGCAAAAGGGTATTGTCCCGCGCCGGCGCAGACATCGCGGCAAGACCATGTCGGCCACATAGTCTTGCCGCCGGGGGCGCGCGCGTTGCTCGGCGCGCGCACGCAGAAGGCGTACTCCGAAAAACCGCAGCTCGCACGCGGCGCCGCCGCGCGTCACGCAAGTGCGCGTCGCACAAGGAAAAGCGCAGATCACCCGCTACCTCTTTCGGGGTACATCGGGGCGCCGCGGGCGCGCCGTGCCCGGTAGGCAGCGCGGCAGCGCCGCCTTATCGTGCCCACTGCGAACCATCCGTAGCGGAGACAACCGTGCGATCCATCCGACCCCCGCGGCGTGCCCTGCGCCGCTTCGCCGTCGCGGCGCTGCTGGGCAGTGCCGCCGCGGCCCCGCTGTACGCCGCCGCGCCCGATCCGGCGCTGGCCGCCGCCGGCGCGCGACTGTTCAGCGGCCAGACCCGCTTCGCCGCCGGCGGCGCCGCGTGCATCTCGTGTCACGCCGCCGACGGCGGCGGACTGGCCAGCGCCGGCGGCCACCTGGCGATCGGGCTGGGCCACGCCTGGGTCGACATCGGCCCGGCCGGCATCCAGGCCATGGTCGCCAACCCGCCGTTCGCGCCGATGGCCGCGGCCTACGCAGAGCACCCGGTCAGCGCTGCCGAGACGGCCACGCTGCTCGCCTTCCTGCAGCGCAGCGCGCAGCAGCCGCAAGCCGCCGGCACGCTGCAGCGCCACGGCTCGATGCTCGTCGCGGGCGCGGCCGGACTCGGCGCGATCCTGCTCGCGCTGCAGCTGATCTGGGGCCGGCGCAAGACGCGCAGCACCAAGCATTCGATCTACGCGCGCCAGGCGCGCCGCGGCTGAAGCCCGTCAACGAGGACATCATGAGCTGGATCAAGGACATCGTTTCACCGAAGACCCGGTCCTGGGAGGACTTCTATCGCAACCGCTGGCAGCACGACAAGGTCGTGCGCAGCACGCACGGCGTCAACTGCACCGGCGGCTGTTCGTGGAACGTGCACGTCAAGGACGGCATCGTGGTCTACGAGACGCAGGCGCTCGACTACCCGTTGCTCGACCCCAAGCTGCCGCCGTACGAGCCGCGCGGCTGCCAGCGCGGCATTTCCTATTCCTGGTACCTGTACAGCCCGATCCGGGTCAAGTACCCGCTGATGCGCGGCGCGCTGCTCGACCTGTGGCGCGCCGAGCGCGCGCGCACCACCGACCCGGTGCAGGCCTGGCGCAATCTGCAGGCCGATCCCGAGAAGCGCCGCCGCTACCAGCGCGCGCGCGGCAAGGGGGGGTTCCGCCGTGTCGACTGGAACGAGGCCCTGGAGCTGATCAGCGCGGCGTCGCTGCACACCGTGAAGGAGTACGGACCCGACCGCCTGATCGGTTTCTCGCCGATTCCGGCGATGTCGATGCTCAGCTTCGCCGCCGGCGCGCGTTTCCTGCAGCTGATGGGAGGCGTGCTGCTGAGCTTCTACGACTGGTACTGCGATCTGCCGCCGGCCTTCCCCGAGGTGTGGGGCGAGCAGACCGACGTGGCCGAGAGCGCCGACTGGTACAACTCGAAATTCACCGCGGTGATGGGCGCCAATCTCGGCATGACCCGGACCCCCGACGTGCACTTCTTCTCCGAGTCGCGGCACAACGGCACCAAGACCGTCGTGTTCTCGCCCGACTTCAGCATGGTCGCGAAATACGCCGA
>JAKAHP010000079.1 GCA_021825505.1 Pseudomonadota bacterium | reverse complement strand
CTGCGCGACGTCGTGCTGCCGGCGCTCGCGCCGGCGCTGACCGCCGCCGCGGCGCTGTGCTTCGCCACCGCGGTCGGCGCATTCGGCACGGCCTTCACGCTGGCGACCGACATCGACGTGCTGCCGATGGAGATCTACACCGCCTTCACCCTCAACGCCGACGTGCCGACCGCCGCGACCCTGAGCCTGGTGCTCGGCGGCGTCACCTGGCTGGTTCTGCTGTGGAGCGACAGCCTGGGCAACGCAACCGCGGCCACCGGGGGATGACCATGCGCCGACCACCTTCCACGTCGCGCGGCAGCGGAGCAAGCGCGGCCCGCATCCGCCTGGCGCTGCAAGCGGCGCTGACGCTCTTGCTCGCGGCCTTCCTCATCGTCCCGGTCGGCATGTCGATGCTCGCCGGCGTGACCCGCAATGCCTTCGTCGGGCTGCGCAGCGGGTTCACGCTCGACTGGATCGCGCAGGTCTGGTCGATGTATCAGGGCGCCGTCGTGCTGTCGCTCGAGGTCGCGTTCGCGACCCTGGCGCTGACCCTGCTCGCCGGCGTTCCCTGCGGCTACGCGCTGTCGCGCAGTCGCAGCCGCTTCGCGCGGCTGCTCGAGCGCGGGCTGATGCTGCCGGTGGCGATGCCCGGCCTGGCGAGCGCGCTCGGCCTGATCGTCGTCTACGGCGGCTGGCGCGACTTCCGCGCCAGTGCCGGGTTCATCGTCGTCGGCCATGTCGTGTTCACGCTGCCGTTCATGGTGCGCTCGGTCGCCGCGGTGTGCTCGAGCATCGACTTGCGCGGCCTGGAGGAAGGAGCGGCCAGCCTGGGCGCCGGATTCGCGCAACGCCTGCGCACCGTCGTGCTGCCGAACATCCGTCCCGGCATCGTCGCGGGCGCGCTCACCGTGCTGACCCTGTCGCTCGGCGAGTTCAATCTGACCTGGATGCTGGCAACGCCGATGACCAAGACGCTGCCGGTCGGACTGGCCGACGCCTACGCCTCGCTGCGCCTCGAGGTCGGCAGCGCCTACACGTTGATTTTCTTCCTGATGATCGTCCCGCTGCTCGTGCTGATGCAGCGCGTCGGCGTCAACCAACCCACGAAAGCGAGCACACGATGAAGCCGGCCGCCGTCGCCATCACCCTGCGGCAATGCGCCAAGACCTACGACAACGGTCACGCCGCGCTGCGGCCCATCGACCTGTCGATCGACGCCGGTGAAACCGTCGTCTTCCTCGGCCCGTCGGGCTGCGGCAAGACCACGACCCTGCGCCTGATCGCCGGGCTCGAGCGCCCCGACGACGGCGGGCAGGTGCTGTTCGACGCCGAAGACGTCACGCGCGACCCGATCGAGGCGAGGCGGGTCGGGATGGTGTTCCAGAACTACGCGCTGTTTCCCAATATGAGCGTGCGCGACAACGTCGGCTACGGCCTGCGCATCCGCCGCGTGCCGGCCGGCGACGTGCAGCGCCGCGTCGACGAACTGCTCGCGATGATGCGCCTGAGCGAATTCGCCGAACGCCCGATCGCGCGCCTGTCCGGCGGACAGAAGCAGCGCGTCGCGCTCGCCCGCGCGCTGGCGCCGCGGCCGCGCGTGCTGCTGCTCGACGAGCCGCTCACCGCGCTCGACGCCCAGCTGCGCGAGGCGCTGCGCGCCGAAATGAACGAGCTGCTGCGCGAGCTGCGCATCACCACCATTTACGTGACCCACGACCAGGCCGAGGCGATGGCATTGGGCGACCGCATCGTCGTGATGCACAGCGGTCGCATCGAACAGATCGGCTCGCCGCGCGAGATCTACCATCGCCCGGCGAACCTGACCGTCGCCAGCTTCGTCGGCACGCTCAACCGGATTCGAGGGCGGATCGCCGAAGGCGGCTTTCATTGCGCGGCCGGCAGGGTTCCGCTTCCCCCCGGCGAGCGCCTGCACGGCGAAGCCGAAGTGTGGTTCCGCCCCGAGGACGCGCGCGTCGTGCCGCACGCCGACGCCCAGCTGCACGGCCGCCTGCAGCGCGCCGTCTTCCTCGGCGACCGCACGCGCTTGACAATCGCCGGGATCGGCGACGCGCCGCTGGCCGTCGACGTCCCCGGGCGCATCGAGGTCGCCGTCGACGCCAGCCTGGGGCTGGCCATCGCCAGCGATGCCCTGTTGAACTTTCGTCCGGAATACGCATGATCCTCTGCCAGATTTCCGACCTGCACATCAAGCGCGAAGGTGCGCTGGCCTATGGTCGCGTCGATACCGCCGGCGCGCTGCGCCGCTGTGTCGAGCGCATCGTCGGCCTGCGTCCGCAGCCCGATGCGGTCGTCGTGACCGGCGATCTGGTCGACCTCGGCGGGGCCGATGAATACGCCCATCTGCGCCTGTTGCTGGGGTCGCTGCCTATGCCCTGCTACCTGCTGGTGGGCAACCACGACCACCGCGAGTCGCTCATCGCTGCGTTCCCGGAACATGCGCATCTGGCCGCCGCTGCCGGCTTCGTGCAGTACGCGGTCGATGTCGGGCCGCTGCGGCTGATCGCGCTCGACACCCAGGATCCGCCGCGGGGCTCAGGCCGGCTGTGCGAGCGCCGCCTCGCCTGGCTCGAACGCGAACTCGACCGTGCGGCGGGGCGGCCCGTGATCGTCGCGATGCACCACCCGCCGTTCGCCACCGGCATCGCGCACATGGACGCGATCGGCCTGCCCGCCGACGACTGCGCCCGGCTCGCGCAATTGATCGCGCGCCATCCGAACGTCGAGCGCATCGTCTGCGGCCACCTGCACCGCGCGATCCAGCGGCGCTTCGCCGGCACCCTGGCGTCGACCGCCCCGTCGCCGGCGCATCAGGTGGCATTCGACATCGCGCCGGACGCGCCGTCGGCCTACCGACTCGAACCGCCAGCCTTCCAGCTGCACGCCTGGCGCGCCGGGGAGGGCCTGGTGTCGCATCTGGTGATGGTCGACGACTACCCGGGGCCCTATCCGTTCTTTCACGCGGACGGCGAACTGATCGATTGACCCGAGCGCTCGGGACCGATGTTCAGTCTTTGATGCGGAACGCCAGCACCGGCAGGTCGTCCATCTTCAGCACTTCGGCGTTCGCCGGCACCGGGCCGCGCTCGAACAGCCGCTGCAGCTCCTGCGGGGTCGCCTGCACGCCGAGCACGATGGCCTGCACGATCGGGCCTTCGTCGAGACGGATGTGCCCGTAGACGTAGGGCGCGATGCGCTCGAAGCGCGGATGGCAGGCCGGCGTGATGTTGTGCGAGGCGTAGAGCAGCGTGGCGTGGCCGCTGATGTTGCATAGCTCGATGTCCCAGCTGCCGCAGTGCTCGCAGCAGCCGGTCGGCGGAAACGTCAGGCGCGAGCACTGTTTGCAGGCGCTGGCGAGGAAGGCGCCGGAGGCGAGGCCCTCGTAGTAGGCGCGGATGATGCTGGGTTGTTGGGCAAGGTCTTGCATGTCACAGGCTCCCCAGAACGACCACGGTGCCGATCATCGCGTAACCGTGGGTGTGGATGACGCTGGTGCGGGGCGGTGTCGGCATCTGCCGCGCGCCGGCCTGGCCGCGCATCTGCAGCACGGCCTCGTAGGTATCCGAGCCGGCGCTGGCAGCCCAGGCGTGGCCGAACGCGTGGCGCCCGCCGTGGGTCGACATCGGGCGGTCGCCGTCGAAGCGCAGACGGCCGTCGCGTGCCGCCGCCAGTCCCTTGCCGGGCTCCAGGTAACCCATCATCTCGGCGGTGCAGATGCTCGAGATGTGCGAGCAGTCGTGCGTGTGCAGATAGTCGATGTCGGCGGCGCCGATGCCGGCCATCGCGAACGCGGCGTCGGTGGCGCGCTTGTCGAACTCCCAGTAGGTGGGATCCTCGCCGTACCACGGCAGGTCGCTGTAGCTGATGCCGAAGCCCTTGAGCTCGACCGGCGCGGCGCGGCCGCGGCCGGCCAGGTCGGCGCGCGTGAGCACCATCGCCGAGGCGCCGTCGGCCGTCGTCACCAGGCTGAGCAGGCGCGAGGGCCAGGCGACGAAGGGGTTGTGCTCGGCCGCCTGCCAGTAGGCGTAGGGGTCGGTGTAGCCTTCGCGGGCGGCGCGGTCCTCGAGCTTTTCCTGGATGTTGGCCTTCGGGTTCAGCGCGCCGTGCAGGCGGCGCGTGCGGCACAGCTCGAACATGCCGCGGTCGAACTCGTCGATCGAGATGCCGTACTTGCGGCAGTAGCCCAGCGCGACCAGCCCGTTGTAGGTCGAGAAAATGTCGTAGCCCTGCGGCACGCCGTAGGCCTGGTTCACCGCCATGTCGGTCCACAGCCAGGTCTGCTGGTGCGAGATCGGCTCGCGCTCGTAGGGGCTGAACCCCTTGACCTTGGTGCGCGTGGTCTCGAGGCCGTAGACCAGCACGGTATCGTAGACCCCGGCGGCGATCGCCATCGCCGCCATCGCCGCGCCGACGTTGGTCGTCGAGCACTGCGCCTCGAAATGCACGCCGGCCTTGAACTGCGTGCCGGTCCACTTCGACAGCTGGGTATAGGTGCCCGGCAGTTGCGAGCTGTGCGTCATCGCATTGCCGGCGAACACCGCGTCGACGTCCTGGCCGCTCAGACCGGCGTCGTCGAGCGCTTCGCGCACGGCCTCGGCAGTCAGCTCCTGGATGCTCTTGCCTTTCAGTTCGGGTGTGGCGAGCAGGTCGCCGAAACGCGAGCAGCCGACACCCGATATCGCCACCCGTTCACGCAATTGGTTTCGCATGTCCGATCTCCTTCACGATGAGGGACTGGATGCCATGCGAACACCATCGCTACCCGACCACGTTGATCTGCCGCTGTGTCGGCAGCGCGCGTGCGCCCTGCGCCGCCGCCGCCCGCACGCCGATGCCGCGGCAGATCAACGAACCGGCATCCGTGGGGCGACCTGCAGCTGCCGCGGCAGCAGCGCGCTCAGGCGCGGCGCGTCAGCGCCATCCACCGGTGCACATGAATCCCGCAGACGCCGCCGAGGAACGCGCCGGCGACGATGTCGCCGAGGAAGTGATAGTTCATCCCCAGCAGGCCGACGATGACCAGCACACAGGGCACGGCGGCCAGGGCGCGCCAGCGCGGCGGCAGCCACAGCGCCAGCACCGACATCGCGGCAAACGTCACCGTGGTGTGCCCGGACGGAAAGGCGTGAAAGCCCTGGCCGCTCTGGAACCAGAAGAAGCCGTAGACGTGGTCGTGGATCAGCGAGGGGTTGTGATCGACCCAGGTTTCGGGCCAGGCGCGCCCGAACACGAACTTCAGAAAGTTCTTCACGAACACCGCCAGCGCCACGCTGGTGCTGATGTCCAGCAGCATGCGCTCGGCGCGGCCGGCCGGCCGTGACCCACACAGCCGCAGCGGCGTGAGCAGCAGCACGATGGCGCTGGCCGCGACGATGACGTCGGGCAGATGGGTCAGTTGCCGCAACACGGCGAGACGCGGCAGGCCGTGGTCGTGCACGAACCAGGCAATAGGACGGTCGAGCCATGCCACGCAGATCCATACGGCGAGCACGGTCAGGCCGAACGCGAGCAGCAGTTGGTGCAGCGACGCTGGCGGTGACGGCGGGGACGGCGAAGCGGCCGGGTGGGGCATGGGGTGTGCGAAAGCGGGGCGGAACGAATGCGACGCAGCATAGCGTCGGGCCCGCGGTCGTCGCGCCGGGCGCCGGCGGGAGTTACCAGGGAACCGTTTGGCCGTGGCGGTCGAGGTACTCCAGGCCGGGGCGCGCGCGCTTCGCGACGATGCAGTCGACGATGTCCGGGATGGTCTGCTCGAGCGTGAATGGCGCATCGGGGCCGCCGAGCTCGGTGCGGATCCAGCCCGGCGCCAGCAGCAGCAGCGCGCGCGCGCTGTCGGCGTGGCGCGCGGCGTAGCTGCGCATGAACATATTGAGCGCGGCCTTCGAGCCGCGATACAGGTCGCGCCCGCCCAGCGTGTTGTTGGCCACGCTGCCCTGGCCCGACGACATGATGCCGATCAGGCCACGCTCGGTGACGAGTTCGCCGAGCAGCTCGATGGTGCGCATCGGGCCGAACGCATTGGTCAGCATGACGCGGCTGAATGCCTCGGGGTCGACTTCGGCCATGGTCGCGTCCGGGGCGGCGTGGGTGATGCCGGCATTGACGAACAGCACGTCGAAACGGCGTCGGTCCAGCCGCTGGCGCAGCGCGGCGATCTGGTCGGCGTGGGTGACGTCGAGCGTTTCGACCAACACCCGATCCGGGTGCTGATGCGCGAGTTCGTGCAGCGCGGTGCCGCCGGCGCTGCGCGCGGTGCCGAGCACCGTCCAGCCGCGGTGGGCGAATTCGCCGGCCATCGCGTGGCCGAGGCCGCGCGAGGCGCCGACCAGCAGGATCGAGGGAGCGGGCGGTGTGTTGTCGTGCATGGCGTTGTCCAAAAGGTCCGCAGAGTCCCAGCGCACGCCGCCGCGGGGTGTGCTATATTGGACAAGTAGGTATACAAAAGTTACATGGCTTTCTGATTTTAGGGTTGAACCTCGGCCTTGCGCTCGGGTGCTGCTGAATTCATCAAGTGATGGTCTTGCGTGTCTCTGCGCCGAGCGGCGCGTGCTGCTCGGAATCCATCGTTATTTGATAGAAGGAAGCAATATGTCCAGCCAAGGTACGGTCAAGTGGTTCAACGAAAGCAAGGGTTTCGGGTTCATCGCCCAGGACGGCGGCAGCACGGAACTGTTTGTGCACTTCAGTGAAATCCGGGGCCAGGGTTTCAAGACGCTGGCTGAAAACCAGCGCGTGCAATTCGACGTCAAGCAGGGCCCGAAGGGCCTGCAGGCTGCGAACGTACAGGCGATCTGATCGCGCTGCTCGCGAACCGGAAAAACCGCTGCCAGCGCAGCGGTTTTTTTTCGCCCGCGATCTGCCGCGGGTGGTTGCGCGCGCGGGCCGGAGGCGCGGCCGTCACGCCGCCGGCCCGAGGCGCGCCTGGCGCGCCAGCTGCCGGCGACGCCCATGCAGGTACAGCGCCGGAATCAGGTTGGTGCTGCGCAGCGCGCTCCACAGCAGGCCGCCGAGGATCACCACCGCCAGCCCCTGCTCGGGCGCGGCGCCGGCACCCAGCCCCAGCGCGGTCGGCAGCATGCCCAGCATCGCGGTCAGCGCGGTCAGCACGATCGGGCGGAAGCGCACCGCGATGGCGTCGCGCACCGCGGCCTCCAGCGCCATGCCGGCACGCTCGTTGGCGCGTGCGCGATCGAGCAGCACGATCGAGTGGCGCAGCCCGATCCCCACCAGGGTCAGGAAGCCGATCATGCCGGTGGCGTTCAGGCCGACGCCGCTGAGCAGCAGCGCGACCGCGCCGCCGGTCAGCGCCAGCGGGATCTCGAGCAGCAGCAGCGCGGGAACCAGCAGTCCGTCGAACTGCAGCAGCGCGATGCCGGCGATGATCGCGAACGCGGCCATTGTTGCCAGCAGTACGCCGAGCGCGGCGCGCTCCAGCTCGGCGGCGAGGCCGCCGAAGTCGATGCGGTAACCGGGCGGCAGCGTCAGGCCGGCCAGCGCGCGGCGCGCCTGCGCCTCGGTGCTCCCCAGCGGTCCGGTGGGCGTGGCCAGGATGTCGAGCGCGCGCGCGCCGGCGATGTGGCGGATCTGATTCGGCGTGGCCAGCAACTGCAGACGCGCCAGCTGCCCCAGCGGAGTGAAGCCGCCGCCGCGGTCGCGGATCGGCAGCGCCGCGAGCCCGGAGGGCGTGCGCTGCGCCGCGTCGGCCAGCCGCAGGTAGAGGTTCAGCGGCACATTGCCGTCGGGCACGCGCGCGATGACCTGGCCGCCGACCAGCGGCGCGAGCTGCGCGTACAGCGCGGCCGGCGTCAGGCCGTGCACGGCGAGCGCGGCGCTGCGCGGCTCGATGCGCAGCTGGGTGACCGGGTAGCCGTCGTTGTCGAACACGTCGGCCAGCGCCGGAACCCGGCGCAGCCGTGCAGTGACCTGTTCGGCGAGCGCGCGCAGGCGCGGCACGCTGGCGCCGAACAGGTGCACGACGAAGGGCTGCGGCAGCCCCGACAGGCTTTCGCCGGCGCGCTCGATGGTCGGCGTGTCGACCGCCAGCTGCACGCCCGGTTGCTGCGATTCGCTCTGGATGCGGCGCCCGATAGCGTCCAGCGCGTTGACGCCGACGCCCGGCTTGAGTGCCACCTGGATCTCGCCGGCGTAAGCCGGCTCGGTATACGCGGTCGACGCGGCCGAGCCGATGCGCGCGTAGACGTGCGCCACCGCGGGGTCGCGCAGCAGGCGCTGCGAGATCTGTCGCACCGCCGCGCGCGTATCGAGCAGCGAGGCGCCCGGCGGCAGCGTGAACGATTCCAGCAGCGTGCCCTCGTTGGGCAGGGGCAGGAAGTCGATCGGCACCAGCGCCAGCCCGGCCAGGCTGAGCAGCAGCACCGCGAAGGTCAGCCCCAGGCTCAGGCGCGGCGCGCGCGCCACCCAGTCGAACAGATGCTCGTTGGCGCGCTGCATGCGGTGCAGCAGACGCTGGCCGCTGCGCGTGCCGCCGCTCGGATGCGCGCCGGCGAATCCCAGGCCGAGCGGGATCAGGGTCAGCGATACGAGCAGCGAGGCGAGCAGTGCGACCATCATCGCCAGCGAGAACGGCACGAAGAACAGGCCGACCAGTCCGCCGACGAACAGCAACGGCAGGTAGATGGCGACGTTGCTCAGCGTGCCGGTGACGTCGGCGACCACGATGTCGCGCAGCCCTGCGCGGATCCCGGCCCAGTGCGCGGCGCCGTGTTCCCAGCGCTGGTGGATGCTCTCGAGCACGATGATCGCGTCGTCGGCCAGCAGCCCGACGGCGACCGTCAGCGCGCCGAAGGTCATCAGGTTCAGGCTCTGGCCGAAGGCGTGCAGCGTCGCGATCGCGATCGCCAGCGACAGCGGGATGCTCAGCGCCAGCACGACGATGCCGCGCCCGGCGCCGAGCACCCAGAACAGCATCAGCACCGCGAGCAGTGCGCCGATCAGCAGGTTGCGCCCGAGGTCGGCGCCGACCAGCTCGACCAGCCGCCCCTGGTCGTAGGTTCGCACCCAGTGCACGCCACCGGGCAGCGCCGAGCGCGTCTGCGTCAACACCGCCTGCACCGCACGCGTGACGCTCGCCGTCGACGCGCTGGGTTGCTTGATCACGGTCAGCGCGACGCTGGGGCGGCCGTCGAGGCTCACGGCGTTGTGCGTGGGCATGGCCGCGCGTTCGATGCGCGCCAGCGCGCGCAAGGGGATCGGCCCGCGCGGGGTCGCCACCGCGATCGACGCGAGCGCCGTGGCATGCACCGGCAGGTGGCGCGCCTCGATCAGCACGTCGTTGTGGCCCAGCGTCAGGTAGCCGGCAGGCGCCAGCAGCACCTGCGCGCGCACCGCGCGCACGATGGCGTCGACGCCGACGTCATAGCGCTGCATCGCGCCGAGGTCGGGCTGGATCCACAGCGCCTCGTCGCCGGCACCGTAGACGTGCACGAACTGCACGCCGGCGATCGCGCGCAGTGCCGGCGCGATGTCCGCACGCACCACGCGCTGCGCCTGCGCCGGGGCGATGCCGGCGGGAATGCTCAGCGTGTAGTCGGCGACTTCATTGATCGCGTTGCCCATGATCTGGGCGCTGGGCTGCACCTGCGACGGCAGCCGCGCGCGCGCGCGGTCGATCGCGCCGTTGACCGCCAGCAGGTCGGCCTGGGCCTGGCTGTGGCGGCCGAAGCGCACGTCGATCTCGACGGTGCCGTTGCCCATCACCGAGCGCACGCTGCGCAAGCCGCTCAGCGTCAGGATCTGACCTTCGAGCGGATCGACCAGCAGCTGTTCGAGTTCGCTCGCGCTGGTTCCGGGAAGATGCGCGGTGACGCTGATCTGCGGGAAGTCGAACGCGGGCAGCACTTCGACCGGGGGCAGCAGGCAGGCGTCGAGCGCCCACGCCAGCACCGCGCCCAGCACGAGCAGCCACAACACACGACGACGCAACCAGCGCGGTACTGTCGGATCGACGGCCATCGCTCAGTCGGGCGGGGTGTAGCTGCGCGCGATGTCGCGGTGGTAGTCGAGGAAGGCGTCGGTGACGACCACCTGCTGACCGGCTTGCAGGCCCGCGACGATCGCGGTCTGCCAGCCGTGTGCCGGCCCCGGCACGACCGGTTGCGGGCGCTCGCCGTGCGCCGTGCGCAGCAGCACCCACCAGCGGCCGCGGTCGAGGATCAGCGCCGCCGTCGGTACCATCACCATCGGGCGCTGCGGCCCGTTCAGCGTGAGCTCGCCCCATTCGCCGCTGACCCAGCGCCGCGCCGCGCCGGCTCCGCCGGGGCGCAGCCCGATCGGCACACCCCCGTCGGCACCGACGGCCGGCGCGATCGCCGCGACCTCGACCGGCACCGCGTCGCCACCGCCGGCCGGCTGGAAGCGTCCCTGCATGCCCAGGTGCAGCGCCGCCGCGTCGGCGCCGAAATACCGTGCGCGCAACCAGAGGTGGCCCTGCGGCTGCAGCGTGACGACGGTCTGGCCGGCGGCGACGGTATCGCCGTCGGCGGCGCCGAGCGCGACCACCGTGCCGGGACCCGGGGCGCGCACGCTGCTCAGTTGGCGCGCCGCCTGCCACTGCGCTGCGGCGATGCGTGCGGCGGCGTGCGCTGCGGCCCAGCTGCGCTGTGCGGCGGCGAGCTCGGGCGGCGTGGCGAGCTGGGCGTCGAAGCGGCGGCGCACGCTGCTCAGCGCGCGCCGAGCGGCCCGTTCGGCGGCGCGGGCG
>JAKAHP010000078.1 GCA_021825505.1 Pseudomonadota bacterium | reverse complement strand
TCGGCCTGGGCGCGTCGGCGGCGGCGCTGGCGCCGCTGGTGCTGGCCGCCGCGGCGCCGCCGCCGGGTCACGATGCACCGCCCCATGCCGGCGATGTGCGCGCGCTGCGGCTGGCGCTGCTGATCGTGCTCGGCGGCGGTTTCGTCGAGGGCGCGTTCACCGTGCTGGTGCCGCTGCTGGGCGGCGCCTGGCGGCTGGCGCCGGCCGGCATGGCCGCGCTGCTCGCGCTCTACGGGGTCGGTGCGCTGCTGCTGCAATACCCGCTGGGTTGGTTCGCCGACCGCCACGGCGCGCGCCACGCAGCGCTGCTGGCGGCGCTGGCATCACTGATCTGCTGCGTCGCGCTGGGCGCCGGCAGCGCCGGGCTGCGCAGCTGGATGTTCGTGCTCGGCGGCACGCTCAACGGCTTTCTGACGCTGGGACTGATCGCCGCGCTGAGCGCGCCGGGGGTGGCGCCGGCGCGCGCGGTCGGGCTGGTGTCGGTCGGTTTCACCGCGGCGGCCGGGCTCGGCCCGGTCGTGCTCGGTGGCGTGGTCCAGCACCGCGGCGCGAGCGCGCTGCCGTGGGCGCTGGCGATGGTGCTTGCCGTGCTGGGCGCGCTGCTGTGGCGCACGCGCGATGCGGCCCCGCGGCGCACACGAGAGCCGGCAGCAGGGTCTTGACGCACAGGCGCGGCGCGTGCGGCCGCGCCAAGTGTAAAAAGGTCTGACGGCGCGCGCCGACGGCGGCGCGGCTTGCGAAGGACCGCTGCGGCGTGGCAGGAATACGCCGATCGGGGCGATGAGCGCGAGAAAGTCTCGTTCCAGGTCGCATGGTCCGCCGTCAAGCAGTCGTACCGCAAGAACGCCGACGGCCGCTGGGTCGCGAAGTGATGCGCATTTGGTTGCAGTCGTACGCTGGCCGTCACGAATGAGACGCCGAAAAGTCCGCCGCGTGCGCGCCGCGCGGCCGCGCGTGGCCTTATGCTGCCCGCACGAACACGACGGGCGCGGCGCGCGAGCGCGAACACCGCCCGCACAGGGGCGAGAGGTCAGGGTTGGTCAAACCAGAACGAGATGGCAGGACGCCGCGCGGCAGCGACGGTGCGCGCCGGAACCAGGCCGCAGCGGGCCGCTTGTACTACCCGGCGCAGCTGGCGGCGATCTATGCCGTCGTCGCAAGCCTGTGGATCGTGTTCTCCGATACTTGGGCGGCACGACTGTTTCACGATCCGACTGAACTGCGCTGGGTCGATTCGACCAAGGGCTTGCTGTTTGTCGTCTTCACCGCGGCGCTGCTGTTCGCGCTGGCGCGCCGGCTGGTCGCTCAGGTCGAGCGCGCGGTGCGCGTCGCCGAACTCGCCTACCAGAACCACGCGCGCCATCGACGCCTGATCGCCGAGCTGCTCGACAATTCGCCCGACGCGATCTTCGCGAAGGACCGCGACGGCCGCTACACCTTCATCAACCGCGAGGTCGCGCGCGTCACCGGGCGCGCCGCCGAGCACATCATCGGCGACGACGACCGCGCGATCTTTCCTCCCGAGCAGGCCGCGGAAATCGCCGCCAACGACCGCGCGGTGATGGAGCGTGACGGCGTGCTGCGTACCGTCGAGCGCCTGTCGACCGCCGACGGCGAGGTCACTTATCTGGTGACCAAGGGCCCGCTGCACGACATCGACGGTCGCGTCAACGGCATGTTCGGCATTTCGCGCGACGTCACCGAAAGCGAGCGCGACAAGCAGCGCCTGGCCGACGCGCTCGAGTCGCTGCGCGAGTCGCAGGAAATTGCCGGCATCGGCAGCTATGTGCTCGACCTCGCGCAGGGCCGCTGGCACAGCTCACCGGTGCTGGACCGGCTGCTGGGCATCGACGCGGACTACGCGCGCACGGTGGACGGCTGGGCCCAGCTGATCGATGGCACCGATCGCGAAGCGATGGCGCATTATTTCGCGCACACCGTGCTGGCGTTGCGCCAACCCTTCGACCGCGAGTACCGCATCGTGCGCCCCAGCGACGGCAGGCGGCGCTGGGTGCACGGGCTGGGCCGGCTCGAGTGCGACGCCGACGGCAACCCGCTGCGTCTGCGCGGCACGATCCAGGACATCACCGATCGGATGCGGGCCGAGGAGAGCCTGCGCATCGCCGCGATCGCGTTCGAGGCGCAGGACGGCATCATCGTGGCCGACGCGCAGGCACGCATCCAGCGCGTCAACCAGGCGTTCACGCGCATCACCGGCTATGCACAACACGAAGTCGTCGGGCGTACGCCGGCGCTGCTGCAATCGGGGCGGCACGATGCGCCGTTCTACGCCGCGATGCGCGAGGTGATCGCGCGCGACGGTTATTGGCAGGGCGAGTTGTGCAGCCGTCACAAGAGCGGCACGCTGTTCACCGAGCGCCTGACGATTTCCGCGGTGAAGGCGCCCGACGGCGCGGTGACGCATTACGTGGCGTCGCTGGCCGACGTCACGCAGCAACGCGAAGCCGAGTCGCGCGCGCAGCAGCTGGCCTATTTTGATGCGCTGACCGGGCTGCCGAACCGGGTGCTGCTGCACGACCGCATCGATCACGCGCTGTCGTGGAGCGGCAGGAGCGGCGAGCACTGCGCGCTGCTGTTCGTCGACCTGGACAATTTCAAGAAGATCAACGACACCACCGGGCACCATACCGGCGACGAACTGCTGGTGCGCGCGGCGCAGCGCATGAAGCGCGCGGTGCGCGACGGCGATACCGTCGCGCGCTTCGGCGGCGACGAGTTCATCGTCGTGCTCGAGGAGTTGGGCGCGGACGCCACCGGCGCGGCGATGCGTGCCGCCCAGGTCGCCGAGAAGCTGCGCATCGGCATGGCCGAGCCCTACGAGATCGACGGGCAGTCGTTCTACTGCACCGCGAGTCTGGGCGCGACCCTGTTCATCGGCGGCGAGGACACGGCCGACGCAGTCCTGATGCACGCCGATCTGGCGATGTACCGCGCCAAGCAGGACGGGCGCAACGCGCTGCGTTTCTTCGAGCCGGGCATGCAGGATGAACTGGCGCGTCGCACCGCGCTGGAATCCGAGCTGCGCCAGGCCATCGAGCGCGAGCAGTTCGAGCTTTACTACCAGCCGCAGATCGATCGCGCCGGCGCCGTGGTCGCGGTCGAGGCCTTGCTGCGCTGGCACCATCCGGTGCGCGGTCTGCTGGCGCCGGGCGAATTCATCGCGGTGGCCGAGGAGACCGGCTTGATCGTCGGGCTCGGCCAGTGGGTGCTGGACGCCGCCTGCGCGCAGATCGCCGCGTGGCGCGCGCAGCCGTCGGCGTGCATGCGCGTGGTCGCGGTCAACGTCAGCGCGCGGCAGTTCGCCCAGTCCGATTTCGTCGATGGCGTGCTGTGCGCCCTGCGCACGACCGGCGCCGAGGCGTCGCGCCTGAAGCTGGAGCTGACCGAAAGCATCGTGCTCGACGACGTCGACGACGCGCTGCACAAGATGCAGGCGCTGAAAGCCGCGGGCATCTCGTTCGCGCTCGACGATTTCGGCACCGGCAGCTCCTCGCTGTCGTACTTGACGCGGCTGCCGATCGATCAGCTGAAGATCGACAAGTCCTTCGTCGATGGGCTGCCCGACGGTCGCCAGGACGCGCTGGTGGCGCAGACCATCATCACGATGGCCAAGGCGCTGGGGCTGGCCGTCGTCGCCGAAGGCGTCGAGACCGACGCGCAGTGGCGCTTCCTGATGCGCTATGGCTGCGACCTGTTCCAGGGCTTTCATTTCGCCGCACCGATGCCGCGCGAGCGGCTTGAAGCCGCTGACGCAACGATCGAGTCCTAGCGATCTTGTCGCATCAGCGACTCGCCGCGTGCGACGAAGCGCTTGTATTCCTCATCGGGCACGAACAGGCCGCCGGTGGTCCACACCACATGAGTCGCGGCACCGACGCCGGCGTGCGCGCACTGGCGCGTGAGGTAGTCGCGACCGACCGCAGACTCGAGCACGCGGCGCGGGCCGTCGAAGCCGGCCGCGGCCGACGGCTCGATGCGCAGCCCTTCGCATTGCGCGGCGTCGACCAGATGGCGCAGCAGCGTGTCGTCGTCGACCGTGTAGACGCCGGCGAGGAAGGGGGCGACGGTGCTCGAGGCCAGCGGCGACGCGCGCGGCACCGCCAGCCCGTCGGCCTCGGTGCGGTTGTTCAGACCCAGGTCGTAGATCGACGGATGCTCGCCTAGACCGGCCAGCTGCGCGGAGTCCACGAGCATCTGCAGCATGAAGCACGGGGACTGAACCGGCTCGGCGAAGAAGCAATGGACGTTCGCGCCAAATATCGCGTGCAGACCGGTGGCGATGCCGCCCGGCGCGCCGCCCACGCCGCACGGCAGGTAGACGAACAGCGGGTGCGCCGCGTCGACCGCGCGACCGAGTTCGCGCAGCTGTTGCGCGAGGTGGGCGGCAGCCGCGGCGTAGCCGGCGAACAGCGACGCCGAGCGCTCGTCGTCGACGAAATGCGCGCGCGGGTTGGCCAGCGCGTCGCGGCGGCCGGCGGCGACCGCTTCCGCGTAGTCGCCGCGGTGTTCGACGACCTCGACGCCGCGGCGGCGCAGGCGCTCCTTTTTCCAGTCCTTGGCGTCGGCCGACATGTGCACCACCGCGCGCAAGCCCAGGGCCGAGGCCATCACGCCGACCGCCAGGCCGAGGTTGCCGGTCGAGCCGACCGCGACCTCGTCGTGCGCAAGCTGCGCGCGCGCTGCCGGCGCTGCCAGCGCGCGGCAGTCGCCGTCGGCGCCGAGCAGACCGTGCGCGAGCGCGCGCGACTCGACGAACTCGAGCACTTCGTGGAAGGCGCCGCGCGCCTTGATCGACCCGGCCACCGGCAGTGCGTGATCGGCCTTGACCAGCAGCGCGCCGGCGGCCTCCGGCAGGCCGAGGCGCTGCTGCAGGCGCGGGGCCTCGAGCAGTGGCGACTCGATGCGCCCTTGCGTGGCGCGCAGCTCGGGAAACAGCTGCGCGAGCAGCGGCGCGAAGCGCTGCAGCCGCAGGCGCGCCTGCTCGATCGCCGCCAGCGGCAGCGCCACCGGTGTGCGGGCGACGCGACCGTCGCCGCGACCGGCCCACAGCGTCGGGTGCGCCGCACGCAGCGCGGCGACGACCTCGTCGACCCAGGGTGGCGGCGTGTGCATCGTGCGGGGAGGGCGGATCAGGCGAGCAGCGCGACGAGCTCGCGCAGCTGCTTGCGCGGAATTTCGCCGAACATCATGCGCGCTTCGCCGTCGCGGCCGCGCCACACCGCCAGCGGTACGCCAAGCGCGTGAATCGCGCGCAGCATCTGCTGGTTGCGCTGCAGCCGCGCGCGCGTGGCCGGCGTGACGGTCGTGGCCGGCCCGATGCCGCCGCCGCCATGGCCGGCGCCGGGAGCCGCGTAATCGCGCTCATTGCGGCGCAACGCGGCCAGCGGGTCGCGCGCCTGCAGGATCGCTGCGGCCTTGGTCAGGCTGCTGGGTGCCAGGTAGCCGACGGTGATCCACTCGACCTGCACCGCGCCACGCGCCACGTAGGGCCGCAGATCGTCGTACAGGCGATGACAGTAGGGGCAGTTCGGATCGTAGAACACGTAGAGCCGGTGCGCGCTGTGCCCGTCCTGGATGCCGCCGGCCGCTTGCGCCCCAGCCAGCAGCGTCTCGATCGCAGCGGCTTGCGGCGGCGCCGGCGGCGGCACGTCGAGGTCGTAGGGCTGGGCGCTTGCCGGCTGCGGCAGCCAGGCGGCGAGCGGCAGTGCGGCGCAGGCGCGCAGCAGGCGGCGGCGCAGGATCGGGTTCATCTGTTGCTCCGAGAAGCCCCGCCGTTCAGGGCGGGGAGGAAAGGAGCGCCGATCGGAGATCGGCACGGGGTTGTGATCTCACACGCAAACATTGCATAGTGCGAGGCATGGACATCAAGCGCGCCTACCGCTTTCGGTTCTACCCGACGCCCGAGCAGGAACAAGTCCTGGCTCGCACGTTCGGGTGCGCGCGCTTTGCCTACAACCACATGCTGCGACTGCGCAGCGATGCGTGGTTCCAGCGGCAGGAGCGTGTGGGCTACCACGAGACCTCCGCGGCGCTCACGGCGCTGAAGAAAACCCCCGAACACGCCTGGCTGAACGAGGTCAGCAGCGTGCCGGTACAGCAGGCGCTGCGGCACCTGAAAACGGCCTTCGCCAACTTCTTTGCCAAGCGGGCACGATACCCGTCGTTCAAGCGCAAGGACGCTCCGCAGTCGGCCGAATACACCACCAGCGCCTTTCGCTGGGACGCGGCCAAGCGCGAGTTGCGATTGGCGAAGATGGACGAGGCGCTTTGCATCCGCTGGTCGCGCACCATCCCGAAGGCGGCCAAGCTCACCACGCTCACCCTCTCGCTCGATGCGGCCGGACGATACTTCGCCTCGCTGTTGTGCGACGACACGGCAACGCCCAAGCCGAAGGTGCAGGGTCGCGTCGGCATCGACCTGGGGCTCACCCATTTCGCGATCCTCTCGACAGGAGAGAAGATCGCCTCACCCAGGACGTTTCGCAACTGCGAAGTGCGCTTGGGAAGAAGGCAGCGCGCCATGGCGCGTGCCAAGCTCGGCTCGAAGAACCGGGCCAAGCTCAAGAGGAAGGTCGCGCGCTTGCATGCGCACATCACGGACGCGCGCAGGGATTTCCTGCACAAGCTCTCCACCCGGTTGATCAGCGAAAACCAAGTGATCGTCCTGGAGACGCTGGCCGTGAAAAACATGCTGCGCCATCGCAGCCTGGCCAAGTCGATCAGCGATGCAAGCTGGTCAGAGTTCGTCAGGCAGTTGGAGTACAAGGCGCAGTGGGCCGGGCGCACGCTGATCGGCATCGACCGCTGGTATCCATCCAGCAAGCGATGCTCGAGTTGCGGCCATACCCAAGGCTCGATGTCGCTGTCGGTCCGCGCCTGGACATGCCCGCAATGTGGCACGCAGCACGACCGCGACGTCAACGCCGCGCGCAACATCCTGGCCGCAGGACTTGCGGTGTCAGCCCATGGAGAGGCCGTAAATCCTGTGTTGCTGTAAGGCACCATGGGCTGGGTTCCGTGAAGTGGGAATCCCCTTCCTTCAGGGAGGGGAGCAGTCAACGTAGCGCGGCGGCGACCGCGTCCAGGCTGCGCAGCAGCCACGGCGCGTAGCCGATGCCGGGCGGTGCGATCTCGTCGACGCCGACGCTGGGTACCGACGCGGCGCTGGCGATGCCCTTCATGCGCTGCGTCACCGGCGCGCTGACCTGGCGGTTGTACACCAGCAACGCGACGCGGCGCTGGCGCAGATCGTCCTCGAAGCGCGCGACGAGCGCCGGAGCCGGCTCGGTTTCGTTCATCACGTCGAACTGGAAGCGCTGCCCGGCACTGGGCCAGCCCAGCGCCCGCAGCATATAGCCGTACACCGGCTCGGTGGCCGCTACCGGCAGCTTCGGGTGGGTGCGGCGCAGTTGCGCCACGCGCGCATCGACCGCGCTCAGCGCGGCGTGGAACGCGCGCAGATTGCGCGCGAAGTCGGCGGCGTGGGCCGGGTCGGCGCGTTGCAGCAGTTCGGCCACACGCGTGGCCACCGCGCCGGCCACACGCGTGTCGTAGAACAGGTGCGGGTTGCCATCGGCCATCACCCAGCTGCGCCCGACCTCGGCGGCAACGACCAGCTGGCGCTGCGACGACGGCGCCGCCGCGAGCAGCTTGCGCATCCATTCGTCGTAGCCCAGGCCGTTGAGCAGCACGATGCGCGCGCCGGCGACGGCACGTGCGGTCGCCGGCGTCGCCTCGAAGGTGTGGGGGTCGACGTCGGGGCTGCGCAGAATGCTGTCGACGCGCACATGGGTGCCGCCGATGGCTTGCGCGATCGCGCCGTAGGTGCTCTCGGCGGCCACCACCGGGATCGGCGCAGCGTGCGCAACGCCGGTTACGGCCAGCAGCGCCAGCACCCAGGTGAGGGCAACGCGCACGAGCTTGCAGCGACGAAGGCGGCAGATCATCACGCTTCAGCGCTGGCGGCACGCCGGGCACAGACCGTCGAGCACGACGCGGTGCGCGGTGACGGTGTAGCCGGTGCGCACCGCGACCGCGTCGAGCCCGGCGCGGTCGACGACGCAGGGTATCGCCTCGAGCGCGGCGCAGCGCACGCAGCGCAAGTGGTCGTGGTGTTCGCCGGCGAGCTCGAAGCGCGGCGCGCCGTCGTCGATTCCCACACGCACCAGCCGGCCTTCGCCGAGCAGGCGCTCGACCGCGCGATAGACCGACGAGAAATCAGCCTGCACGCCACCCTCATGGAGGTCGGCGGTGAGCTGCTCCAGCGTCCACGCGTGGCGCGCGCCACGCGTCATGGTGTCGAGGATCTGCGGGGGAATGCGCGACGGCCGGGCCATGGGTGAAGCATACGACAACGCAAACGGTTTGCGCAATTCGTTTGCGTAACCGGCGTCAGTCGCTGCCGCCGTCGCGGCGATACTGCTGAACCGGCGGGCAGATGGTCGTCGAACGGCGCAGCGGCCAAGCGTCTGCTGGCCCGGCAGGATGGTTCACCATGGTCATTGAAAATCCACGGCACCATGGCGGGGATTCTTGACGGTAAGGTGGATTGACCACGGCATCGCCCTTGCTTTACGATATCCAAAAACGTAAAATTGGCTCACTCATGTCTGAACCGACCACGATATCCAGCAAGGGGCAGGTCACGGTCCCGAGGGCCGTGCGCGAACGGCTCGGTCTGCAAGCCGGTGACAAAATTGCCTGGTCCATTCTCAGCAACGGCACGATAGTCTTGCGCCCCAAGACGCGCCGCCTTGCCGATCTGGTGGGCATCCTGACCCAGCCCGGGCAGCCAGGCGTGTCGGTCGACGAGATGCGTCTGCCCGAATGAGCATCGCCATAGACACCAACGTTCTGGTGCGGATTCTGGTTCAAGACCCAAGCGCGCCCGAACAATGCACGGCGGCACGCCGGCTGGTGGCCGACGCGACCGCGGCAGGCGAGTCTCTGCTCGTGAGCCTGTGCGCGCTGCTCGAAACCGAATGGGTTCTTCGCAGCCGCTACAAAGTCGGACGACAGGCGATGTCGACGGCCCTCATCGCGATGCTGGAGACGCCCGGAATCGAGTTCGAGCATGACGCGACGGTCGAAGAAGCGCTTTACCTGTTCGACCAGTTTCCCAGCGCAGATTTCGCCGACTGCCTGCTCTGCGCACGTGCCATCCACCTCGGCCGCTCACGGTTCGTGACCTTCGACGTCGGCGCCGCCCGCTTGCCGCGCAGCGAGTTGTTGCGGTAGGGCGCAACACAGATGGCGCGCCGCACATCGGTGCTCTGGGTGGATTTCGTGCCGCCCACCAGTCGGAATGGCTCTGCGCTTTGCCCCAGCGCGTCTGCAGGGCTAACGGTTGAGACCGCGAGGTCGCCTGGTGCGCATCGCGACCATCGCGGCCCACGGGATGTCAGCATGCGCACGCACCAAGTCAGGCGCCACGCGCTGGACACTGCGAGCAGCTTCGCCCATGACCTCGATGTTGCGCAGCACCGCGTCCTGGACCTGTCGTCGTTGTCCACCTGTTGCGTGTGTCACCATCCAGTCCTGCCACCAGGGATGGCAGTGCATCCCGCACGGCGCGGCGCACATGATCGAAAGAGATCGCATGCAGACGTGCCCTCGCGCCTGAGCCGAACAGGGTTCGGGCCTCATGCTTCGCCTGGGCCAACACCAGGGTCATGTCGGGATCGTAGCCAATTCATTCGGCCTGGCGATGTCGATGCATGATGCGCTCGCTGAGCGCAGCGGGGTGTTAAGCCCCTTGGTAGGTTGTGGATTCGCATCCGCATCCAGGACAACGCCGAGGCAAACGCTTGCCATACGTGAACGGATGCGTGGTGGCGCGCATCGTGGTGCGCCGGAGGAGGCGAACCTGGGCACTGGATGATTGAACTCGCCTGGAGTGCCGCCTGCACCATGCCTTGCCCTTGTCGGGTCGCGGGGGCAAGCAAGTCTCGCAACCTATTGATCGGTCACTGAAAATCCACGGCACCCTAGCGGGAATTCTTGACGGTAAGGCGAATTTGCATTACCTTGGGATCTTCCAATCGCTGCGCTGCAGGGGCAGATCATGGCCATCTTGACGGTTACTGCGCGGGGGCAGGTGACCTTGCGCAAGGACGTTCTGCAACATCTGGGCATCAAGCCGGGTGACAAGATTGAAATCGACTTGTTGCCGGACGGCCGCGGTGAGTTCAGGGCGGCCAGGCCGACCGGGACCATCGATGGCTTCGTCGGGTTTCTCGGCGGCAGGACGGCGAAGGTCGCCACGGTCGAGGAAATCAACGAAGCCGCGGCGCAGGGATGGGCCGGTGAGGGCAGGCCTTGAAAATCGCCGTCGATACCAATGTCCTCGTGCGGGCCGTCGTCGGTGATGATCCCGCGCAAGCCGACCGCGCTGCCCGAACCCTGCGGGACGCGGAATTGATCGCCGTCTCCGTGCCGAGTCTGTGCGAGTTCGTCTGGGTGCTGCTCAGGGTCTATGCGTTCGCACCGGCGGATGCCGCGGCGGCGATTCGAGCATTGCTCGCGGCCACCAACGTGGAGGTGAACCGGCCAGCCGTCGAAGCGGGCCTGGCGGTACTTGAAGCCGGCGGCGATTTCGCCGACGGGGTCATCGCCTACGAGGGCCGGTGGCTTGGCGGGGAGACCTTCGTGTCTTTCGACAGGAAGGCCGTGCATCTGCTTGCGGCACAGGGGCACTCCA
>JAKAHP010000077.1 GCA_021825505.1 Pseudomonadota bacterium | reverse complement strand
TCTCTTCAGCGCGCCGCCGTTGAGCGCCTGGTCGATGTGCGCCTCGAGCCGCGCGACATGGCCGGCGGTCGGCGCGGGCGTTTCGGCCCGCGCCGCGTGGCTGTGCAGGGCCACGGCCAGCGCGGCGCCGGTGAGCAGCGCGGTGGCGGCGCCGGCGAGCAGATGGGTTTTCGCGTTATGCATCGCATGCTCCTCGTTCACGAACGCACGCCGTGGGCGTCGTCGGCATCTTCCCAGCCGGTCACCATCGCGCGGATGTACGACAGCGGCGTGTGGCCGGTCGTCGCCAGGTAGACGTGCGCGATGAAGAACACCAGCATCATGTAGGCGGCCGCGGTATGCAGCAGCGCCACGCCGCGCAGGTCCAGCCCCAGCGGCATGCGGCCGATCGCGTTCCACGCGAACAGCAGCAGCAGCGCGCCGCTGAACCAGATCAGCGGGTTGATCACCAGCTTGAGCCCGAGGTAGGCCAGGCGCTGCAGCGGGTTGTGCTTGCGCTCGGGCGTGACCTCGTAGGGGTGGCGCTCGCCGCGGAACATGCCGAACGCGTAGTAGCGCGCGATCGTGCCGACGCGGTCCAGCGTCGGGATGTACTGCTTCCACTCGCCGGTCGTGAAGTGCCAGAAGATGGCGAACACCCACAGCGTGACGAGCAGCACGGCGGCGGCCTCGTGCAGCAGCAGCGTGCCGCGGAATCCGCTCATCGGCAGATAGCCGTGGATCGCGAAACCGGTGTAGAGCATGGTGATGACGAGCAGCGCCTGGCTCCAGTGCCAGAAGCGTTCGAAGCGCTTGAACAGATAGATGCGTCCTTCGCTCATGATGGGTCTCCGTATGGGGTTCAGCGGCGGCGCAGAACGATGCGCAGCAGGGCGTGGACGACGACCGCGGCCAGCGCCAGGGCGGCCAGCAGCAGTCCGAGCCGTTCCAGCCAGGGTTGGTGGTCGCGGGTGCGCGCCGGCATGTAGACGCCGTCGATGTTCTGCAGGCGACCTTGCGCGGCGTGGCACTGGTCGCACTGCAGCGCCTGCTCCTTCGGCGCCACCATGTGCGCGATCGGCCAGTACATGTCGGTGCTCACGAAGGCGTAGTGGCCCGAATACGGCAGCCCGGCGGCCTTCATGCCGTTGCGCAGCGCGATCTGCCACTTGTAGTTCTCGGTATACGCGTCCTTGTCGAAGCCGAACGAGTGGAACACCGCGAGGATGCCGGTCTTGGTGTCGTAGGGCTGGTTGTTGCGCATGATCTTGAACGGCCAGATCTTCGACTTGCCGTCGGTCGACGAGCCCTGCGGCAGGTTGATCTGCACGACACCGTCCTTCGTGAAGTCCTGGACCTTCGAGCCGATCGTCATCCATCGTTCCACGCCGTTGAACCAGGTGTAGCTCGGCACGACATCGGTCGCCCACTTGAAGCTGCCCTTGACGCCCCAGTAGGTGTTCCAACCCTTGTGATCGAGCAGCACCAGCGGCTCGCCGTTGACGTTGAGCTTGCCGGCGGTGGCGTAGTTCCACTGCATCTTGGTCGGCAGGCCGCCGCGCGCGTACTCGGGGATGTGGCAGGTCTCGCAGGCGATGTCACGCGTGTGCATGTTCAGCGTCGACGCCACCACGCGGTCTTCCAGGCCATGGCCGACGTGCGGCTCCTGCCCGTGGCACGAGGTGCAGCTGGCCGGGTCGGGGTTGTGCTGGCTGCCGGGCATGAACGGGCCGCCTTGCGGATCGGCGTCGATCAGGTAGCGCGAACCGGGCACCTTGTGATTGGTCGTCACGTGGCACTGCTGGCAGGCGAAGTTCAGGCCCTTGCTCGCCATGTGCACGTCCTCGGCGCGTGCCGGGTCGGCCAGCGAGCTGTCCATGTCGCCGTGCTTGACCCCGTTGCCGCCACCGCCGTAGAAGTGGCACGAGCCGCAGGTGTAGCGCGTGGGCAGGCCGATGTGCTGCGCGATCTTGGCCAGGTTCTCGGGGTCGACGTAAGGCTTGTCGGTGCCGTAGACCTCGTTGCAGCCCGGGCGCACCTGGACCTTGGTGACCGCCGGGTTGCCGCCCATGAACGGCATCTTGTGATAGTCCTTGGTCTGGTCGTGGCAGACCAGGCAGTCGACGTCCTTCTCGGGTCGCTGCGAGAACGGGATGAAGGTGTTCGGGTCGGTGCTGCCGTAGCCGGCGTGGCACACCGTGCAGAACTGTTCGTTGCTGATCGGGCTGACGCAGAAGTTGTTGTAGACGTGGTTCTTGCCCAGCATCTGGTGGGTCTTGGGATCCCAGGTCTTCCACGTCCAGTGCGACGTCGCCATGACCTGCTTGGCGGCGTCGGTGTGACAGCTCAGACAGGCTTGCGTGACTTGCGGCCCGCTGGTGAACGGCCCCTGCAACTGCTTGAACTTGCTGTGGTCCTGCGGCGCCTCGGGTGCCGTCGGGCCGTAGCCCAGGGTCGGCACGACGTTCGAGGTGGCGGTCGTCGGAGCGTTGTCGGCGATGAACTTCGTGGCCGATTCGACTCCGGTCGGGGTACTGGCCTGCGCGTGCAGTGCGAGGCCGAGCAGACACGCTCCGGCCAGACTGCTGCGCAGCTTTTGCCATGCTGCGGCGATTTCCATCTTTTGCCTCCCATGTAATAGGTGTTTTGTGGGGGCGATGTTCGGGGCCTACTCCCAATCGGTGATTGACAAACCGCAAATATTCCGGATCGCCGCGACCGAAATCGCGAACGCTTGATCCAGGGCAAACTCCCTAGGGTATAAACGCAACGGCGCTCGGCGCGGCTGCGCGCGGCAGCCGGCCAAGCCGCACGGTTCACGATCGATGGCGCACCGCTTCCTCGTCCTGCGCATCCATCCAGGCGCCGCCGGTCGCCGCCACCAGCACCAGCATCACGGTGCCGACCAGCCACGCGAAGTACCACGGCGCGTAGTCGCCGAGGATCACGCCGAGCACGATCGCGATCAGCGCGATCACCATGTAGACGACGAATTGCATCAGGGTTTTCATGGTGTTCTCCCGGGTCAGTAGGCGTGATCGCTGCTTTCGATCTCCTGGCGATCGACGGTGCCGCGCATGACCCAGAACGCCCAGCTCGTGTACCACAGGATCAGCGGCACGAAGACCGCGGCGAAGCCGGTCGACCACAGCAGGTCGGTGCGGCTGGACACGCTGTTCCAGATCGTCAGGCTTTGCGCCGGGTTCGAGCTCGAGGGCATCAGGAACGGGAACAGCGCGACGCCGGCGGTACCGAGCACGCCGATCCAGGCCAGCGCGCCGGACCACCACGCCAGCGTGTGGCGTCCGCCGCGCACCAGCGCCCAGCCCAGCAGCATGCCGACATAGCCCAGCGCCGGCACCAGCCACAGCAGCGGCACGCTGCGGAAGTTCGCCAGCCAGTGGCCGGGCTGCAGGCTGACGCTTTGCTGCAGCGGGTTCTGCGCGATCGCCGGGTCGGGCGACTTGTCGAGCACGTAGCCGTGCAGCAGCGCGACCCAGACACCGCCTGCGCTGAACAGCACGATCGCGGCCGGCGCCGCCCACGACGCGGCGCGACGCGCGCGCGCGGCCACCTCACCGCCGGCGCGGCCCATCAGCATCACCCCGCCCATGTAGATCGACAGCGCCAGCGACAGCAGTCCGCACAGCACGGCGAAGGGGTTGAGCAAGGTGATGAAGCTGCCCGTGTAATACGAACGCATATCCCATTCGAAGTGGAAGGGAACGCCGAGGAACATATTGCCGACCCCAGCGCCGTACACGATCATCGGCACCGCGCCGCTGACCAGCAGTGCCCAGTCCCAGGCATTGCGCCAGCGCGGCGACACCAGCTTGCTGCGGTACTCGAAACCGAGCGGACGCACGATCATCGTCCACAGCAGCAACAGCATCACGATGTAAAGGCCCGAGAACGCGGTCGCGTACAGCAGCGGGAACGCGGCGAAGATCGCGCCGCCGCCGAGTATGAACCAGACCTGGTTGCCGTCCCAGTGCGGGCCGACAGCGTTCAGGCAGGCGCGCCGTTCGACGTCGCTGCGGCCGACGAAGCGCAACAGCGTGCCCACGCCCATGTCCATGCCGACCATGATCGCCAGCCCGGCCAGCAGAATGCCCAGCAGCAGCCACCACAGCACTTTGAGGAAGAGATAGAGTTCCATCGCGTCAAACCTCCTTGCGCAGCATCGCGCCCGTTGCCGCAGGAGCGCCGCCGAAGGCGGGCGCCGGTGTGTCGCCGTGCTCGCTCGGGCCCTGGCGTATGAACTTGACCATCAGATACATCTCGACCGCGATGAAGCTCGAGTACAGCAGCACGAAGCCGGCCAGCGAGAACACCATGTAGCCGACGCTGTGCGACGACGCGCTCATCCAGGTCGGCAGCATGCCGAACACGGTCCACGGCTGGCGCCCGATCTCGGCGGTGATCCAGCCCATTTCGCAGGCGATCCACGGCACCGGGATCATCCACGGCGCCAGGCGCAGGAACCAGCGCTGGTGCTGCACGTCGTCGCGTATCGAGAAAATCGTCGCCAGCACGAAGAACGCCAGCATCAGCAGGCCCAGCGCGACCATCGTGCGGAACGCCCAGAACACCGTGAAAACGTTCGGGATGCTGTCCCACGCCGCCTTCTGGATGTCGGCCGGCGTGGCCTGCGTGACGTCGTCGGCGTAGCGCTTGACCAGGAAACCGTAGCCGAGGTCGCGCTGGTGCGCGTCGAACTGCGCCAGCGCGGCGGCGTTGGTCGGGTCGCTGCTGAGCACCTTCAGCGCCGCCACCGCCGGGATGCCATGTTCGATGCGCTTGGCGTTCTCGGCGACGATCTGGTCGATGCCGGGGACCGTCTGCGTCATCGTGTGCGTCAGCAGCGGCGTCAGCACGTAGGGCACGCGGACCTCGAACAGGTTGCGGTGCTCGCTTTGCGAGGGCCAGGCGATCACGTTGAACGCTGCCGGCGCCGGCTCGGTGGTCCACATCGCCTCCATCGCCGCCAGCTTGGACGGTTGCGCGTGCGCGCCGACGTAGCCCAGTGCGTCGCCCAGGGTGATCACGCCGGCGGTGGCGAGCACGCCGAACAATGCGGCCATGCGGAACGAACGGCGTGCCAGTTCGAGATGCCGCTTCTGGTGCATGTAGATCGCGCTGACGCCGGCGACGAAGATCGCCGCGGTGACGTAGCCGGCGATGCTGGTGTGCACGAACTTGGCCTGCGCGTCGGCGCTGAAGATCAGGTCGGGCAGGCTGGTCAGCTCCATGCGCATCGTCACCGGGTTGAAATGTGCACCCTGCGGGTCCTGCATGAAGCCGTTGGCGACCAGGATCCACAAGGCCGACAGGTTCGAACCGAGCGCGACCAGATAGGTCACGAGCAGATGCTGGATCTTGCTCAGCCGCTTCCAGCCGAACACCATCAGGCCGATGAAAGTCGACTCCATGAAAAAGGCCATCAGGCCCTCGATCGCCAGCGGCGCGCCGAAGATGTCGCCGACGAATCCCGAGTAGAACGACCAGTTGGTGCCGAACTCGAACTCCATCGTCAGCCCGGTGGCCACGCCGAGCGCGAAGTTGATCATGAACAGCTTGCCCCAGAACTCGACCATCTGCTTGTAGATCGCGCGGCCGGTGGTGACGTAGATCGTCTCCATCGCCGCCAGCATGAAGGTCATGCCCAGGGTCAGCGGCACGAACAGGAAGTGGTACAGCGCGGTGGCGGCGAATTGCCAGCGCGACAGTGCCACGACGGTTCCATCGATCATTTCAGTGCTCCTTGGCCTGGGGCCGGTTGCCGCGCAGCAACGCGCACATGCGCATCGTTACAGCGTGCAAACATAGGCTGATGCTGATGCATTTTCCTTGATGATCAGCAAAATTCCAGGGTTTTCCCTAGGTCAAATCGGTGGTTTGCGCCGGTTTTGTCCAGCGCGCTGACGACGGCGTCATGCCCGATACGCGGCGCGCGTCGCGCGGGGTATGCTCGGGTCAGCACAAGAGACGCACGGAGCCCAAGCGCATGCTTTACCGCTTCAAATCGAAGGCCGATTCAGACCTGTTCATGAACCAGGCGCCGGCTGAACGCATCCTGTCGATCATCGGCAAGGAGCCCGCCGCGCAGGGCATCATCGAGCCTGCGGCGATGGCCGACGCGATCGAGCGCCTGCAGGCGGCGGTGGCCGAGGACGAGCGCGCGCGTGCCGAAGCCGGCGGCGCGCCGCGCGGGATCACGCTGCACCAGCGCGCGTGGCCGTTCATCCAGTTGCTCAAGCGCAGCCTTGCGGCCGACGAACCGGTCGTCTGGGGGGTATGAAAGCCTGTGGATAAGCTGTGAGCGCAGCGATCAGGGTGGGGTCATGAGCGCCCCGGCAAAACGCCGCGACGGGCGGCGCGTGGTGTTCGCGTCCGCGCTGGGCACGACCTTCGAGTGGTACGACTTCTATCTGTACGGCGCACTGGCCGAAACGATAGGACGCCGCTTCTTCGCCGGGCTCGACCCGGGCTCGGGCTTCATTTTCGCGTTGCTCGCATTCGCCGCCGGTTTCGTCGTGCGGCCGTTCGGCGCGGTCGTGTTCGGCCGGCTCGGCGACATGATCGGGCGCAAGTACACCTTCCTCGTCACGATCCTGTTGATGGGGTTGTCGACCTTCATCGTCGGCCTGCTGCCCGACTACGCGTCGATCGGCGTGGCCGCGCCCATCATCCTGGTGGCGGTGCGTCTGCTGCAGGGACTGGCGGTCGGCGGAGAATACGGGGGCGCCGCGACCTACGTCGGCGAGCACGCGCCACGCCATCGGCGCGGCGCCTACACCGGCTGGGTGCAGACCACCGCGACGCTCGGCCTGCTGCTGTCGCTGGCCATCACGCTGGGCCTGCGCGAAGCACTCGGCACCCCTGCGTTCGAGGACTGGGGCTGGCGCCTGTGTTTCCTGGTGTCGCTGGTGCTGCTTGGCACCTCGGTGTGGATCCGGCTGCACCTGCCCGAGTCACCTGCCTTCATGCGCATCAAGCGCGAAGGGCGCATCGCGAAAGCGCCGCTGACCGAGGCCTTCGGCTACGGCGCCAATGTGCGCAACGTGCTGCTCGCGCTGTTCGGGCTGACCGCCGGGCAGGGCGTCGTCTGGTACGGCAGCCAGTTCTACGCGCTGCTGTTCCTGACGCAGACGCTCAAGCTCGACGTCGTCGCCGCCGGCACGCTGATGGGCGCCGCGCTGCTGCTGGCCACCCCCTGCTTCTGGCTCGCCGGCGCGCTGTCGGACCGCATCGGGCGCAAGCCGGTCATCGTCGGCGGCTTCCTGTTCGCCGTGTTCGGCTACTTTCCGCTGTTCCACGCGCTGGCCGCGGCGGGCAACCCGCAGCTGGTCGCGGCCAGCGCGCGCACGCCGGTCACCTTGATCGCCGACCCGCGCGACTGTTCGTTCCAGTTCAACCCGCTGGGAATCGTGCGCTTCGACAGTTCCTGCGACGTCGCGCGCCAGCTGCTGGCCGGCGCCGCGGTCGATTACCGCCAACGCGCGGCCGGCGGCCTGGCGCGCATCCAGGTCGGCGCGCACGACATCGTCGTGTTCGACGGCAAGGGCCTGCCCGACGACGCCTACGCCGCGGCGCTGACGCAGTTGCGCGGCCAGCTGGCGCAGGCCCTGCAGGCCGCCGGCTACCCGGCGCAGGCCGACCCGGCGCGCATCGACCGCGTGCGCCTGGTGTTGCTGCTGGCGCTGCTCGCGGCCGGCGTCGCGCTGGTCTACGGGCCGCTGGCGGCGGCGCTGATCGAGCTGTTCCCGACGCGCATCCGCTACACCTCGCTGAGCCTGCCCTACCACATCGGCAACGGCTGGTTCGGCGGGCTGCTGCCGACCATCGCGTTCGCGCTGGTGGCCGAACACGGCAGCATCTACCAGGGCCTGTGGTACCCGGTGGCGGTGGCCGGCCTCAGCGTCGGCGTGACGCTGCTGTGGCTGCCGGAAACCAGTCGGCGCGACATCTACGCGCACGACTGAATTTTCCGCCCATTCGCGGCGCTTCGAATTTTCGCAGGTGTACCGGGCATTCCATATTGGACATATCGTGTTTTGACGCTATAACGCCGGTCAAGCTTCGACATACATTCGAACATCCGACGCGTCGAAGCTCTCGCATCCATTGCATCGCAGCACGATAGGGAGACACGCATGTCCGAGGTGATGAACGCCCCGCCGCAAGGCGGGCTGCTCGCGCGCGAGCGCACGGTGGCCGGCCCGACTTTCAACCGCTGGCTGGCGCCGCCGGCGGCGCTGGCGATCCACTTGTGCATCGGCATGGCCTACGGCTTCTCGGTGTTCTGGTTGCCGATGACCAAGCTGCTGGCCGGAACCGACGCCGCCACCTGCCAGGCGCAGGGGCTGCTGGCGATGATCACGACGACCAGCTGCAACTGGTCGGTGCCGGCCGTCACGCATACCTTCGAGATGTTCATCGCGGTGCTGGGCATCGCCGCCGCGCTGTGGGGCGGCTGGCTCGAGCATGCCGGCCCGCGCAAGGCCGGCTTCATCGCGGCGATCTGCTGGGGTGGTGGCATGGCGCTGGGTGGCATCGGCGTGCAGACGCACCAGCTGTGGCTGCTGTGGCTGGGCTGCGGCGTGGTCGGCGGCGTCGGTCAGGGGCTGGGCTACATCGCGCCGGTGTCGACCTTGATCAAGTGGTTCCCCGACCGCCGCGGCATGGCCACCGGCTTCGCGATCATGGGCTACGGCGGTGGCGCGATGATCGGCGCGCCGATCGCGGTGGCGCTGATGAAGCATTTCGGCGGCGGCGACGCGTCGGCCGGGGTCGCGTCGACGCTGATCGTGATGGGCCTGATCTATTTCCTGGTGATGTCGGCCGGTGCCTTCGGCATGCGCGTGCCGCCGGCCGGCTGGAAGCCCGCCGGCTGGGAGCCGCCGGCCGACGCCTCGGCCAATGCGATGATCACGCGCCGCCACGTGCACCTCGACGTGGCGTGGAAGACGCCGCAGTTCTGGCTGATCTGGGGCGTGCTGTGCCTGAACGTGACCGCCGGCATCGGCGTGATCTCGATGGCCAGCCCGATGCTGCAGGACGTGTTCGGCGGCCACCTGATCGGGCTCGACGCGCTGACCACGCTGAGCGGCGCGCAGAAGGCCGCGGTGGCGGCGTCGGCGGCCGGACTGGTCGGCCTGATCAGTCTGTTCAACAGCCTGGGGCGGTTGTTCTGGGCCAGCATCTCGGACCACATCGGGCGCAAGGCGACCTACTCGACCTTCTTCATCCTCGGCATCGCGTTGTACGTCAGCCTGCCGTCGCTGGGCCACCTGGGGCTGGCCGGCATGTTCGTGATCGCGGTGTGCCTGATCCTGAGCATGTACGGCGGCGGCTTCTCGACGGTGCCGGCCTATCTCGCCGACATTTTCGGCACGCAGATGGTCGGCGCGATCCACGGCCGCCTGCTCACCGCGTGGTCGGTGGCCGGCATCGTCGGTCCGCTGCTGATCGCCGCGCTGCGTCAGGCGCAGATCAACGCCGGCGTCGCGCACAACCTGGTGTACGACCGCACGCTGTACATCCTCGCGCTGCTGCTGGCGGTCGGTCTGGTGCTGAACCTGATGGTGCGGCCGGTGCACGAGAAGCACAACATGGACGAGGAGCAGCTCGCGCGCGAGCGTTCGCTGCAGCATGAGCAGCACGGCGCGGCGCATGCCGAGCACGCGGCGCGCGGCGCGTTCGGTTCGGTCGGCATGCTGGCCTGGCTGGCGATCGGCATCCCCTTTCTGATCGGCGTGGTCATCGCGCTGCAGAAGGCCGCGGCGCTGTTCTGATTGCGGCCGGGCGCGGGCGCCGTCGCGGCGTCCGCGCCCGCCGTGCTTCAGCGCGGCAGCGCGGCGAGCACGCCGAGCAGGCGCTCGACGTCGGCCGGCGCATGCGCCGCCGACAGGCTCAGGCGCAGCCGCGCGGTGCCGGCCGGCACGGTCGGCGGACGGATCGCCGGCACCCACAATCCAGCGTCCCACAGCGCCGCCATCGCGCGCAGCGCGGCGGCGTTGTCGCCGATCAGCAGCGGCTGGATCGGCGTGTCCGACCTGCCCAGCTTCCATCCGGCGGGCAGCGCGTCGGCGCCTGCGCGCCACTGCGCGATCAGCGCGCGCAGTCGCTCGCGGCGCCAGTCGTCGGCGGCGATCAAGGGCAGCGCCGCACGCAGGGTGTCGACGATCAGCGGCGGCGCCGCGGTGGCGAAGGTGTAGCTGCGCGCGCGCTGCAGGACGGTCTCGACCACCGCGTCGGCACCGGCGACGAAGGCGCCGGCGACACCGGCCGCCTTGCCCAGCGTGGCCATGTAGACCAGCCGCGGCCCGCCCAGGCCGAACTGCGCGGCGCTGCCGCGGCCCTGCTCGCCGAGCACGCCGAAACCGTGCGCGTCGTCAATCAGCAGCAGCGCGTCGTGCGCCTCGGCCAGCGCCAGCAGCTCGCGCAGCGGTGCGATGTCGCCGTCCATGCTGAACACCGCATCGCTGACGATGAGCTTGCGGCGCGCGTCGCTGGCCGCCAGCAGCCGGCCGAGCGCGGCCGCGTCGCGGTGCGGGTAGACCTCCACCTGCGCGCGCGACAGGCGTGCGCCGTCGATCAGGCAGGCGTGGTTCAGCGCGTCGGAGAACACCGCGTCGCCGCGCCCGACCAGCGCCGGCACGATGCCGAGGTTGGCCGCGAAACCGGCGTAGAAATACAGCGCGCGCGGCAGCCCGACGAAGGCGGCGAGTTCGCGCTCGAGCTGCTCGTGCGCGGCGCTGTGGCCGCACACCTGCGGCGACGCGGTGGCGCCGACGCCCCAGCGCGCCGCGGCCTCGCGCGC
>JAKAHP010000076.1 GCA_021825505.1 Pseudomonadota bacterium | reverse complement strand
CGCGGCGCGAGCAGCTCGGGCGGGTGCGCCTGGAGCTCGACGCCGGCGACGCCGGCGGGCGCATCGTCGCCGACCTGGACGGCGTGCACCTGGCGTTCGGCCAGCGCACCCTGCTGCGCGACCTCTCGACCACCATCCTGCGCGGCGACAAGGTCGGCGTGGTCGGCCCGAACGGCGCGGGCAAGACCACGCTGCTGAAGCTGATCCTGGGCGAACTCGAGCCCGATGCCGGGCGCGTGCGCCGCGGCACGCGCTTGCAGGTCGCGTATTTCGACCAGATGCGCGCCGCGCTCGACCCCGACGCGACGCTGGCGCAGACCATCGCGCCCGGCGGCGACTGGATCGAGATCGGCGGCCAGCGCAAGCATGTGATCGGCTACCTGGGCGACTTCCTGTTCTCGCCGCAACGCGCCCTGTCGCCGGTGCGCTCGCTGTCCGGGGGCGAGCGCAACCGGCTGCTGCTGGCGCGGCTGTTCGCGCGTCCGGCCAATCTGCTGGTGCTCGACGAGCCGACCAACGACCTCGACGTCGAGACCCTCGAATTGCTCGAGCAACTGCTGCAGGAGTTCTCCGGCACCGTGTTCCTGGTCAGCCACGACCGTCGTTTTCTCGACAACGTCGTCACCAGCACGCTGGTGGCCGAGGGCGACGGCGTGTGGCGCGAGTACGAGGGCGGCGTCGACGACTGGCTGCAGCAGTCGCGCCGCAGCCAGCAGGCAGCGCTGGCTGCGGCCGTGCCGCCGCCGGTCGCTGCGGCCCGGCCGGCGCCGCGCGTGGCGCCGCCGCGCACCAAGCTGAGCAACAAGGAGCAGCGCGAACTCGAGCAGATGCCGGCGCGCATCGCGGCGCTGGAGGACGAGCAGAAGACCATCGGCGCGCGCCTGGCCGACGCCGAGCTGTACCGCCGTGAGCCGCAGCAGGTGGCGCCGCTGCAGGCCCGGCTGCAGGCCATCGACGAGGAGCTGCTGGTGCTGCTGGAGCGCTGGGAGGCGCTCGACAGTCGCTGAAGGCGGCGCGCGTGGCGCGTTTCAGGCGCGGTGGTAGGGGTGGCCGATCAGCAGCGTGTGCGCGCGGTACAGCGCTTCGGCCAGCAGCACCCGCGCCAGGCCGTGCGGCAAGGTCAGGTCGGACAGCCGCAGCCGCGCCTCGGCGCTGTCCTTGAGGCGCGGCGCGAGCCCGTCGGCGCCGCCGATCAGCAGCGCGACGTCGCGTCCGTCCTCGCGCCAGCGTTGCAGTTCGCGCGCCAGCGAGGTCGAGGTGTGGCGCTGGCCGTGCTCGTCGAGCACGACGCGGCGGCAGCCCGCCGGCAGCGCCGCCTCGATGCGCTGCGCCTCGCGCTCCATCGCCGCTTCGGCCGAGATGCCGACGCGCGCCTCGGGGCGGACTTCCCTGAGTTGCAGCGGCATGTCGGGCGGCAGGCGCTTCGCGTACTCGTGCCAGGCCTCGTCGACCCAGCGCGGCATGCGCTGGCCGACTGCGACCAGCCAGAGCTTCACGCGCGGCGCGCGCGCGGCGCCGCGGGCTTTGCCGCCGTCTTCGTCGCGGCGGTCTTCGTCGCCGTGGTCGACTTCGCCGCAGCAGGCTTCTTCGCCGCGGTGGACTTGGCCGCCGCGGTGGACTTCGCCGCCGTCGTTTTCTTCGTCGCCGTCGTCTTCTTCGCCACGGGGGGCTTCGCGGCGGCGCCCGCCGGGGTCGCGGTGGCTTGTCGTTTAAGGTGCACGGTGCGGCCGCCCCAGATGTCCTCGAGCCTGTAGTAGGCCCGAATCATCGGCTGCATGATGTGCACGACCGCGTCGCCGCAGTCGACCAGCACCCATTCGCCGCTGGCGTCGCCCTCGGCGTTGCGGACTTCGCCGCCGGCGGCCTTGACGCGCTCGCGCACGCTGGAGGCCAGCGCGCGCGTCTGCCGGTTCGAGCTGCCGCTGGCGACGATGACGCGGTCGAACAGGCTGGTCAGCGCTTCGGTGTTGAACACCTGGATGTCTTGCGCCTTGACGTCCTCGAGGGCGTCGACGATGGTGCGTTGCAGCTTACGAATGTCCATGCAGCTTGCGGTCGGTCGAGTAGAGATGATGGTGCTCAATATAGCGCGCGACGGCTTCGGGCACGAGCGCGCGCAGTGCGTCGCCACGCGCGGCGCGCGCCGCGGTGGCCGACAGCGGCAGTGGGGTCATCGGCAGCGCGTGCAGCTGGTGGCCGCCGTCGGCCAGCGCCGCGCGTAGCGCGGTGGGCGCCTGCAGCGCATGGCCGGGGCGTGGGGCCGCGGCGATATCGACCGCGGCGGCGATGGCCTGCCAGTCGCGCCAACTGGTCAGGTTGGCCAGTTGGTCGGCGCCGACGAGCAGCGTGAACGCGGCGTCGGGATGTCGCTGCTGCAAGTCTCGCACGGTGTCGATCGTGTAGCTCGGCCCGCTGCGCTCAAGCTCGATCGCGCAAATTTCCAGGTTCGGTTCGCCGGCGATCAGCAGCGCCAGCATGGCGCGCCGCTGTGCGGCATCGGCCTGCAACGGCGCGCGTTGCCACGGCTGACCGGCCGGGATCAGCCACACCGCGTCCAGCCGCAAGGCGTGCAGCGCACTGCGGGCGAGTTCGAGGTGGGCGCGATGCGGCGGGTCGAAACTGCCGCCGAGCAGGCCGATGCGCGCGGCGGAGGTCGCCATCGTGCGCGGGCTCAGGCGGCCCAGTCCCGCGGGGGCAGGAAGTCGGTGTACAGCGCCGCCTCGGCGCTGCCCGCCTGCGGCGCCCAGTCGTAGCGCCACGCCGCCTGCGGCGGCATCGACATCAGGATCGATTCGGTGCGCCCGCCCGATTGCAGCCCGAACAGGGTGCCGCGGTCCCACACCAGGTTGAACTCGACGTAGCGGCCGCGGCGCAGCGACTGGAAGGCGCGCTCGCGCTCGCCCCAGGACGCATCGCGCCGGCGCTGCACGATTGGCAGGTAGGCCTCGAGGAAGGCGTCGCCGGTGGCGCGCATCAACGCGAAGCCGCGCTCGAAGCCGCCTTCGTCGAAGTCGTCGAAGAACACGCCGCCGATGCCGCGCGCCTCGCCGCGATGCTTCAGGAAGAAGTATTCGTCACACCAGCGTTTGAAACGCGGGTAGTAGCTGGCGTCGACCGCGTCGAGCGCGCCCTTGCAGGTGCGGTGGAAGTGCACCGCGTCCTCGACCCGGCCGTAGTAGGGGGTCAGGTCCATGCCGCCGCCGAACCAGGTGCGCGCCTCACCGCCCGAGGGCTGCGCGACCAGCATGCGCACGTTCATGTGCACCGTCGGCACGTGCGGGTTGCGCGGGTGCAGCACCAGCGACACGCCCATCGCCTCGAAGGGCGCGCCGGCCAGTTCGGGGCGATGCTGCGTGGCCGATGGCGGCAGGCTGGGGCCGCGCACCGCCGAGAAATTGCAGCCGCCGCGCTCGAACAGCGCGCCGTCCTCGATCACGCTGCTGGTGCCGTCACCTTGCAGCGCCGACTCGGGCGGCCGGGTCCAGCTGTCGCGCCGGAACCGGCCGCCACCGTCGGCGGCCTCGAGCGCGTCGAGGATGCGTGCCTGCAAGGCAAGCAGATAGTCGCGGACCTGGTGTTGCATGGCTGGCATCCTGCCCTTGCCGAGTCGCAGCGTCAACGCTGCGCGACGCTGATGTCCTGGCGTGTCGCGCCGCGCACATGCAGCGTGCCATGGTGGGCGTGGCGCTCGCGTTCGGCCACGCGCACCGCACGGCGACGCGCGGCCAGTTCCTCGCGACGACGCGCGGCCAGTTCCTCGCGCCGACGTGCCGCCAGTTCTTCGCGTCGCTGCGCCAGGGTCAAGCGGCGCTCGTGGTGGTTGCGCGCCACCTCGCGCGGGCGATGGTCACGCGTGGCGACGCGCTCATGGCGCGCGCGCTCGATGTGGCGCTGCGGCAGATAGACGACGAGCAGCGCACGCGGGCGGAAGCGCTCGCCCTCGCGCATGTGGTTCCAATGCGCGACTTCGAGCGGGCTCAGGTGGTAGCGCCGCGCGACGCTGCGCGGGGTGTCACCGCGCCACGCGCGCAGCCGCACGCGGCGCCCGGCCGGCGGCACCGGCGCCAGCGCCAGCATCGCGTTTTCGGCGACGCGCGCGCTGACGTTGCGGTCGTCCTGCGGCGGACGTGGCACCAGCAGCGTCGAGCCGGCCTTGATCAGGATGCGCCCCGGAATGGTGTTGACGCTGCGCAGCGTCGCTTCGCTCAGATGAAGTTCGCGCGCGAGTTGCTGCGGGCTCGCGGTGCGGCTCACGGTGTAGGTGGTCCAGCTCGCCAGCGGGCCCGAGTACGCGGTCAATGCCTGCTCGAACGCTGTGGCGTTGTCGTAGGGCAGCAGCACGCGCGGATGCGTCGCGGCCAGGATCACCGGCTTGCGGTAGGCCGGGTTCAAGGCGCGGAATTCGTCGACGCTGATGCCGGCCAGACGTGCCGCCAGCGCCACGTCGATATCCTGGGTGATCGGGACCGGCTTGAAATACGGATGGTCGGGAACGTCGGGCAGCGTGATCCCGTATTTGGCAGGATCGGCGATGATGTCCTTGACCGCTTGCAGCTTCGGGTAGTAGTTGCGCGTTTCCGCCGGCATGCGCAGGTCGGCGTAGTCAACCGGCAGGTTATGCGCTTCGTTGTACGCGATCGCGCGCTGCAGACCGCCTTCACCCCAGTTGTACGCCGCCAGTGCGAGCTGCCAGTCGCCGAACATGTCGTGCAGCTTGGTCAGGTAGTCAAGCGCCGCCTTGGTCGAGGCCAGCACGTCGCGGCGCCCGTCCTGGAAAATCGTCTGGCGCAGGTGATAGTGCTTGCCGGTGCTGGGAATGAACTGCCACATGCCCGAGGCCTGCGCGCTCGACAGCGCGTCGGGGTTGAACGCGCTCTCGACGAAGGGCAGCAGCGCAAGTTCAGTGGGCAGATGGCGCTTTTGCACCTCCTGCAGGATGTAGTACAGATACTTGCGCGAGCGCATCGTCATGCGCGCGACATAGTCGGGCTTGGTGCTGTACCACTGCACCGCCTGCTGCACATAGCGTTGCATGCCGGGGCCGTCCATGTCGGGAATGCCGAATCCGGCGCGCACGCGCTGCCAGATGTCGGCGTAGTGCACGTTGGTGTTGTCGGCGGCTTCCAGCGCGGCCTGCAGGTCGGCCGCGTTGTCGTCTTGTGCCTGCGCGTCCGAGGCCGTCGCCGTATCGGGCGTGTCGACGCTGAGCGTGAGTTCCGGGGTCGCGTCGGCGCCGTGCGCCGCGGAGGCGGCGGCAGCCGGCGCCGCGGCCGTGGTCGCAGCGGCAGTCGCCTGCGTGGAACTGGGAGCGGTGGCGCAGCCGGCCGCGCTCATCAGTACCGCGGCCAATGCCAGGAATCTCAGTCCACGCAGTCGATGCATCCCGTCGTCCTCGTCAGGCCGGTACAGCCCGGCCATGCCTCATTCAAAATTCATCTTTCCACTGCCGCAGCAGCGCGAACGCGTCGGCGCTGTCGCGCGCGGCGCGGCCGCTTTGCGCCTGCAGGCTGGCTCGCACCTCGGCTGCGTCCACGCGCAGGAATGGATTGACCCTCCGTTCCTGGCCGATGCTGCCGGGCAGCGTCGGCTGCCCGGCTTCGCGGCGGCGCACGCAAGCCGCGGTCCACGCGCGGAGCTCGGCATTGCCCGGCTCGACCCGAGCGGCGAATTGTAGATTGCTCAGCGTGTATTCATGCGCGCAAAAGACCTGAGTCGCGTCGGGTAAGGCCGCCAGCTTCTGCAGTGAAGCGTACATCTGCTGTGGCGTGCCTTCGAACAGGCGGCCACAGCCGGCGCCGAACAGGGTGTCGCCGCACAGCAGCAGCGGGTCGCTGCCGGCCGGCTCGGCGTAGTACGCGACGTGGCCGAGCGTGTGGCCCGGCACCGCGATCACCCGGAACTCGAGCCCGATGCCGGGCACGCGCACAGCGTCGCCGCCGCGCACCGCGTGCGTGCGTTGCGGTATGTCCTCGTCGGCCGGACCCCACACCGGCAGCGCGCGCTCGGCGCACAGCGCGGCGATGCCGCCGACATGATCGTGGTGGTGGTGGGTGACTAGAATGCCGGCCAGATCGAGGTTGCGGGCGGCACAGGCTTGCAACACCGTGGCGGCGTCGCCGGGGTCGACGACAAGCGCGTGGCGTGCGTCGACGATCATCCAGATGTAGTTGTCCCGAAACGCGTTCAGCGCGACGATATGCATTTCAGCCCCGAGGTCCGCGCAAGTATAAGTCTCGAGCCGTGGCTGCAAACCCCGGCAGGTGCCTATCTGCTTGGGTGGGAGCGCGCGCAATTCGACCGCATCGTCGCCGATATCTTCGGTTTTCACGCCGTCCAGCTCGGTCTGGCGTCGCTTCCGGCGCTGGCGCACAACCGCATGCCGCACCGCTGGCTGCTCGAGCAGCCAGCCCCCGAGGGGGGCGCGGCGCTCGCCGCGCCGACGCTGTGGGGCGACTTCACCGACCTGCCGTTCGCCTCCGGCAGCCTCGATCTGGTGGTGCTGCCGCACGCGCTGGAGCGCGCCAGCGATCCGCACGCCTGTCTGCGCGAAGTCGACCGCGTGCTCGTCGCCGGCGGCCACGTCGTCATCACCGGATTCAATGCGCTGAGCCTGTGGGGTGGGCGCCAGGCGCTGGCGCGCGTCGGCGGCAGCCTTTACCTGCCGCAGCGCGGCGAGTTCATTTCGCCGCGCCGCGTGCGCGACTGGCTGCGGCTGCTGAGTTTCGAAGTCGTTGGCGGACGCTACGGCTGCTACCGACCCGCGGTGCGCACCCAGGCGTGGCTGGAGCGCTGGCGCTTCGTCGAGGCTGCCGGCGACCGCTGGTGGCCTATGCTCGGGGCCGCCTATGTGTTGGTGGCGACCAAGCGCGTGCGCGCGATGCGCCTGGTCGGCAAGGCCTGGGCCGGCCAGGCGCGCAAGGCCACGGTCGCACGCCCGGTGGCGCACGGTCGGCGCCGGCTTTGACCCGGCGGCACGTGCCGCACCCGTCTGTTTCCTGTTCTTCCTTTCCCGCGATTCAATGCCCGACACCGTAGATTCGACGACCCCAGCAACCGTGCATGCCTATACCGACGGCGCTTGCCGCGGCAACCCCGGCCCGGGGGGCTGGGGCGTGCTGCTGCGCAGCGGCCACACGCAAAAGGAGTTGTTCGGTGGCGAGGACAAGACCACCAACAACCGCATGGAGCTGACGGCGGCGATCGTCGCGCTGGAAAGCTTGCGGCGACCGTGCCGCGTGCAGCTCTTCACCGATTCGCAATACGTGCTCAAGGGCATCACCGAATGGCTGCCGGGCTGGAAGGCGCGCGGCTGGAAGACCGCCGAGCGCAAGCCGGTGAAGAACGTCGACCTGTGGCAGCGCCTCGACCAGGCGCGTGCGGCGCATGCGGTCGAGTGGGTCTGGGTGCGGGGGCACAATGGCGACGCCGGCAACGAGGCGGCGGACGCGTTGGCCAATCGCGGGGTCGACAGCGTCGTCGGCGGGGCACGGCGATGACCCGGCAGATCATTCTCGACACCGAGACGACCGGACTGAACGCCGCCGGCGGCGACCGCCTGATCGAAGTGGCCGCGGTCGAGTTGCTGAATCGGCGTCCGGGCGCGCATTTCCAGCGCTACGTCAACCCGCAGCGCGCCAGCCACCCCGACGCCCTGCGCGTGCACGGCCTGACCGAGGAGTTCCTCGCCGACAAGCCCCTGTTCGAGCAGGTCGCCGACGATCTGCTCGAGTTCGTGCGCGGCGCCGAAGTCATCATCCACAACGCCGCGTTCGACCTCGGCTTCCTCGACGCCGAGCTCGAGCGCATCGGTCGCGCGCCGTTCACGCAGCATTGCGCGTCGATCACCGACACGCTGGTGCTGGCGCGCACGCAGTTTCCCGGCAAGTTCAACAGCCTCGATGCGCTGTGCAAGCGCTTCGGCGTCGACAACACGCGGCGCACGCTGCACGGGGCCTTGCTCGATGCCGAGCTGCTGGCCGAGGTCTACATCTGGCTCACGCGCGGCCAGGACAGCCTGGTGATCGAAGCGGACGCGGCGACGCAGGGTGCCGCGGCTTCGCCGGCCGATCTGTCCGGGCTGGCGCTGGTGCGCGTGGCGGCCGCGGCCGACGAGCTCGGCGCGCACGAGCGCATCCTGGGCGAACTGCAAAAATCTTCATCCGGTGGCGCGGTTTGGCCACCTTCTTCCGAAACTGTGGCATAATGCATGGTTTCGGGTGGTTAGCTCAGCGGTAGAGCACTGCCTTCACACGGCAGGGGTCACAGGTTCAAACCCTGTACCACCCACCAGATGTTCGTGCACCTTGGTGCACATGGAACCGCAAGTTCGGGATGAACTCGAACTTGCGGTTTTTTTTTGCGGTTTTCTGTGCGCTCGAGCGCATTGGGAAACGATCTTAATAATTCAAATCAAGCGCTTGATCTTGCGCTGCTTTTGGCGCTTTGTTACGCTCTCTGACAAAGCCAACACCGTTCAATCATGTTCAAGCTGCGGGGAATCAGGTGGTCATGGGGCTGCGCCATTGCGTTGCTTTGTTCGGCGCTGATTCCTGTCGCGCAGGCTGAGACTGCTGCGCAGCCAGCAGCGTCGGCCGCGCAGCGCAGCGAGCACGCCAGCGCCACGCATCGGCGCATCGTCCATCGACGCCGGGTGGCGGCTGCGGAGCACAGGGTGCATCGCAAGCTTGTCCACCACAGGGCTGTTCACCGCAAGGTTGTTCACCGCAAGGCAATCCAGCGACGCGAGATGCATCGACACGTTGAGCATCGGCGCGTTCGTCACCACCCTGTCGAGCATCCGGCGCAGACAAGCTCGGTGCGTGCCGCCGGCGCGATTGCCCTGAACGCGTCGACCGCGTTGGGGCGCGCCGGCTCGGCGCCGCACTCGGCGTCAACCCCGGCGTCGGACGCAGGTGCGACGCGCCTGGTCGCCAGCGATGCGCTGCGTACACCCGAGGTTGGCGATCCGGTCGCGCTGCGGTCGGGCTCGGCACTCGTGGTCGATGCCAAGACGGGGCAGGTGCTGCTGAGCAAGGATGCAAGCGCGGTGCGTCCGATCGCGTCGCTGACCAAGTTGATGACCGCGGCCGTGACGCTTGACGCGAAGCTGCCGATGGAGCAGCCGATCACCATCACCCGCGATGACATCGACACGCTGAAGTGGAGCAGCTCGCGGCTGCGCCCGGGCGTCACGCTGAGCCGCGAGGAATTGCTGAAACTGGCGCTGATGTCGTCGGAGAACCGCGCCGCGCATGCACTGGCGCGTACCTATCCCGGCGGCACCGCGGCGTTCGTCGCGGCGATGAACGCCAAGGCGCACGCACTGGGCATGCTGCAGACCCACTATATCGACCCGACCGGGCTGTCACCGCACAACGAGTCCAGTGCGCACGACCTCGCGTTGCTGGTCAAGGACGTGCGCCATTACGCCTTGATTCGCGAGTTCTCGACGCACCCGAAAAGCGCCGTCGACGTGGGGAGGCACGAACTCGAATACCGCAACACCGATCACCTGATCTTCAATCGTGGCTGGGACATCGTGCTGCAGAAGACCGGCTACATCAACGAAGCCGGCCACTGCCTGGTGCTCAATACGGTCGTGCAGGGGCGCAACGTGATCGTCGTGCTGCTCGATGCCTGGGGCAAGTACTCGCATTTCGGTGACGCCGAGCGCATCCGCTACTGGATGCAGCACTCCGGCCGCACCGTGCTGTCACGGCTCGACGCGCGGGGCGCGCCGGGCGCCGTCAACGACTGACGCGGGTCGCGGCGCGGCGTCAGCCGCGGCGCACGACCTCGTCGTGGCGCGGTCGATGCCCGAGCGACGCCGAGATGCGCGCCGCGGTGTCGACGACCTTGGCCAGCCAGTCTTCCTGCAGCCGGTCGGCCGGTGCCGACAGCGACAGCCCCGCCACCAGGCGCCCGCTGTCGTCGTAGATGCCGGCGGCCATGCAGCGCACGCCCAGCTCGAGTTCCTCGTTGTCGCGCGCGTAGCCGAGTTGGCGCACGCGCACCAGTTCGGCCTCGAGCTGCGGCAGCTGGGTGAGGCTGTTGCGCGTGTGGCCGACCAGTCCGGTGCGCAGCGCATAGGCCTTGACGCGCTGCGGATCCTCGCTGGCGAGGAACAGCTTGCCCACCGAGGTCAGGTGCAGCGGCGCGTGGCCGCCGACCGTGCGCACCACCTGCATCCCCGAGCGCTCGCTGTAGGCGCGCTCGATGTAGACGATTTCGTCGCCCTGGCGCATGCTGAGGTTGACCGGCTGGTGGGTCAGTCGGTGCAGTTCGCGCATCGGGCCCAGCGCGACATCGCGCACGTTCAGCCGCGCCTTGACCAGGTTGCCGAGCTCGAGCAGACGCATGCCCAGCTGATAGACGCCGGGCTCGCAGCGGTCGATGATGTGGCCGGTGGCGAGGTCGTTGAGGATGCGGTGCGCGGTCGACGTGTGCAGCCCGGTGCGCTCGGCGATCAGCTTCAGCGGCATCGGCTCGGCGTGGCCGGCGAGGACGTCGAGGATGGCGAACATGCGCTCCAGCACCTGGATCGCGGGCTGCTCGCGCGGTGGATTCGTCGCAGTCTTCATTTCGCCATCCATTTTAAATGGCGAAATGCCGGATTGTCATCCGGGAAGCAAGGCTCTCAAGCAATCGCCGGGCCGCCCCAAGATTGCTTGACCTCCGCGGGGGATGAGGCGGGACCAGCGAACACGCCTGCGCGTGTTCGCGCGCCCGCCGAATCCGAGCAGCCTGCAGGCTGCGAGGTGGAACGGGCTGGGCGCAGCCCGGCCCTGGGGGCGCTCAATAGCGCAGACCGCC